>DATJDY010000075.1:0-4117 GCA_035497155.1 Luteimonas sp. | reverse complement strand
GCTGCGCGTGCGCGGCCTGCACAAGTCGTTCAAGGGCGTGCACGCGCTCGCCGGCGTCGATGTCGAGGTGCGGCGCGGCGAGATCCTCGGCCTGCTCGGCCCGAACGGCTCGGGCAAGTCGACCTTCATCAACGTCGTCAGCGGCCACTTCGCGCCGAGCGCCGGCCAGGTGGTGTTCGAGGGCCGCGACCTGACGGGCTGGCCGGCGCACCGCATCGCCGCCGCCGGGATCGCCCGCACCTACCAGATCCCGCGGCCGTTCGCGCACTTGAGCGTGCTCGACAACGTCGCGCTCGCGACGATGTTCGGCGGCGCGGTCCGCGACCCGCGCGCGGCGCGCAGGCAGGCGCTGACCTGGCTCGAGTTCACCGGGCTGCAACACAAGGCCGGCGCCCGCCCCGACGACCTGAACCTGCACCAGCGCAAGTTCCTCGAGCTCGCGCGCGCGCTGGCCTCGCGTCCGCGCCTGGTGCTGCTCGACGAGGTGCTGTGCGGCCTGACGCCGAGCGAGATCGACGACGCGGTGGCGCTGATCCGGCGCATCCGCGACCAGGGCTCGACCATCGTGTTCGTCGAACATGTGATGCGCGCGGTGATGGCGCTGACCGATCGCATCGTCGTGTTCCACCACGGCGAGTCGCTCGCCGAGGGCCTGGCCACCGAAGTGATGCAACGGCCCGAGGTGATGACGGCCTATCTCGGCAAGGCGCACCCGCTGCCGCGGCCCGGGGAGCAGGCCCTTGCTTGAGGTCCGCGACCTGCAGGTGGCCTACGGCGCGGCGCCGGCGCTGTGGGGCGTCTCGCTGGAGGTGCGCGCCGGCGAACTGCTGTGCGTGGTCGGTGCGAACGGCGCTGGCAAGACGACGCTGATCAACGCCCTCGCCGGCATCCTGCGCGCGCGCGCGGGGCAGATCCACTTTGAAGGGCGCGACATCACGGCGCTGGCGCCGCACCGCTTCTGCGAGGCCGGCATCGCCATCGTGCCCGAGGGCCGGCGCCTGTTCACCGGCATGAGCGTGCTCGAGAACCTGGAGCTGGGCAGCCACCTGCCGGCGGCCAGGGCGCAGCGCAGCCAGTCGCTGGACGCGGTGATCGAACTCTTTCCGATGTTGCGCGAAAAGCTCGCCAGCCCGGCCGGCGAACTCTCGGGCGGGCAGCAGCAGATGGTCGCGATCGCCCGCGCCCTGATGGCGCGGCCGCGCCTGCTGCTGCTCGACGAGCCCTCGCTGGGCCTGTCGCCGCTGATCGTGCATGACATGTTCGCCGCGGTTCGCCGCATCAACGCCGCCGGCATGTCGGTGCTGCTGGTGGAGCAGAACGTCGCGATGGCGATGGCCCTGTGCGAGCGCGCCTATGTGCTCGACGAGGGCCGCATCGTCGCCGAAGGCAAGCCCGCCGCGCTGCTCGCGCGCCCCGAGATCCAGCGCGCCTACCTCGGCACCTGAACCCGCGTTCGAGCCACACCCCCGACCCCTTCCGACCCGGAGCCCACCATGCTGTTTCCCACCACCATCGTCGGCAGCTTCCCGCAACCCGACTGGCTGATCGACCGCGCCAAGCTCGCCGGGCGCTTTCCGCCGCGGGTGCGGGCGCGCGAGCTGTGGCGCATCCCGCCGCCATACCTGGCCGAGGCGCAGGACGACGCCACGCTGATCGCGATCCGCGCCCAGGAGCAAGCCGGGCTGGACATCGTCAGCGACGGCGAGATCCGGCGCGAGAGCTACTCGAACCGCTTCGCCACCGCGCTCGAGGGCGTCGACCTCGACAACCCCGGCAGCGCGCTCGACCGCTCCGGCCACCCGAACCCGGTGCCGCGCATCGTCGGCACGATTCGCCGCAAGCACGCGGTCGAGGTCGACGACCTGAAGTTCCTGCGCGCGCACACCGACCGCATGGTCAAGATCACCGTGCCCGGCCCGTTCACGATGCTGCAGCAGGCGCAGAACGACTTCTACGCGAGCGAGGAAGACGCCGCGATGGACTACGCCGTCGCCGTCAACGCGGAGATCAAGGACCTGTTCGCCGCCGGCGCCGACGTGGTGCAGATCGACGAGCCTTATCTGCAGGCCCGCCCCGAAAAGGCGCGCCAGTACGGCCTCGCGGCGCTGAACCGCGCGCTCGACGGCGTGCACGGCACGACCGCGGTGCACATCTGTTTCGGCTACGCGGCGATCATCCACGCGCGCCCGAGCGGCTACTCGTTCCTGCCCGAGCTGGCGCAGTGCAGTTGCCGCCAGGTGTCGATCGAGACCGCGCAGTCGCACCTCGACTGTTCGGCGCTGCAGGCCCTGGCCGGCAAGCGCGTGATGGTCGGCTGCATCGATCTGGCCGACCCGAACGTCGAGTCGGTCGACACCATCGTGCAGCGCATCGAGCGCGCGCTGCCCTTCGTTGCACCCGAGAACGTGATCCTCGCGCCCGACTGCGGCATGAAGTACCTGCCGCGCGCGACCGCGATCGGCAAACTGCGCGCGATGGTCGAGGCGGCGCAAGTCCTGCGCGGCCGGCACGGCGTTGCGCGATGATCGGGCCATGCTGTACGTCTTCCACCTGATCGACCGCCCGGACGCCGCCGACCTGCGCGCGCGCGTGCGCCCCGAACACAAGGACTACCTCGGGCGCGTCGGCGCGCGCATGGCCTTCGCCGGCCCGCTGACGAGCGACGACGGCCGCACGATGCTCGGCAGCCTGCTCGTCATCGACTTCGCCGACCGCGTCGGGGCGCTCGCCTGGCTCCAAGACGAGCCGTTCACGCGCGCCGGTCTGTACGCGCACGTGCAGGTGCACGCGTTCCGCAACCTCTGGCCCCAGCGGGCCGGCTTCCCCGAAGGCTGAGACGCGATGCAGGACTTCACGTTCGAGCTCCGGCTGCCGCGCGTGGTGTTCGGCGCCGGCGCGCTGCAGCACCTGCCGCGCGAACTCGACCGGCTCGGCGCCCGACGCGCGCTGGTGCTGTCGACGCCGGGCCAGGCCGCGCTGGCGCAACGCGCCGCCACGCTGCTGGGCCCGCGCGCCGCCGGCGTGTTCGCGCAGGCCGTGATGCACGTGCCGATCGAGACCGCGCGGGCAGCGCAAGACGCGGCGCGCGAGCTCGGCGCCGACTGCGCGATCGCCATCGGCGGCGGCTCGACCACCGGCCTGGGCAAGGCCATCGCGCTCGACAGCGGGCTGGCGGTGATCGCGATCCCGACGACTTACGCCGGCAGCGAGATGACCCCGGTCTACGGCCTCACCGAAGCCGGCGCGAAGAAGACCGGCCGCGACCCGCGCGTGCTGCCGCGCTGCGTGATCTACGACCCGGCGCTGTCGCGCGAGCTGCCGTTCTCGATCACGGTCGTCAGCATGCTCAACGCGATCGCGCATGCGGCCGAGGGCCTGTACGCGCCCGACGCCAACCCGGTCGTCGACCTGCTCGCCGAACAGGGCATCCGCGCCGGCGCCGGTGCGCTGGCCCGCCTGCAGCACGACCCGCGCAGCCTCGAGGCGCGCGGCGATGCGCTGGTCTGCGCCTGGCTGTGCGGCACGGTCATGGGCAGCATCACGGTCGGGCTGCACCACAAGCTGTGCCACACGCTGGGCGGTGCCTTCAAACTGCCGCATGCCGAATTGCACACGGTGATCCTGCCGCACGCGATGGCCTACAACGCCGCCGCCGCCCCGCTCGCGATGGCGCGGATCGCCGCGGCGCTGGACACCCCCGACGCGCCCGGCGGGCTGTTCGATCTGGCCGCGCGACACGGCGCGCCAACGGCGCTGAAAGACATCGGCATGCGCGCCGGCGACCTCGACCACGCCGCCGACCTCGCGGTGCTCAACCCCTACCCGAACCCGCGCGCGCTGGAGCGCAGCGCGATCCTCGCGCTGCTGCAACGCGCGTTCGACGGCACGCGCCCGGCCTGACCCGATCGGCGCTTCGAGCGCCGACTTGCCCGCCGCCACCGCCGGAGCCCTACACTTCGGCAGCACACGGGAGTGTTCGCCATGGCCGCGCAGCAGGAAATCCGGTTCTGCAAGAGCTCCGACGGCGTCGATCTCGCGATGGCGCTCTACGGCGCCGGGCCGGCGCTCGTCAAGGCCGCGACCTGGCTGACGCATGTCGAACTCGACCAAACCAGCC
>DATJDY010000074.1:0-4069 GCA_035497155.1 Luteimonas sp. | reverse complement strand
ATCAGCATGAACAGGCCCTGCGCCGAGGCGCGGATGCGCGGGTCGCTCTGCTGCTCGACGAAGAGCGAGCCGGAAATGTTGAAGAAGTCGAACGCCATGCCGTACACGATGCACGACAGCACGATCATCCACAGGCCCGGGCCCGGATCGCCGTATGCGAACAGGCCGAAGCGCAGGAACCAGGCGAGCATGCTGATCGTCATCACCGCCTTGATCCCGAAGCGCTTGAGGAAGAAGGGAATGGTCAGGATGAACAGCGTTTCGCTGATCTGCGAAATGGACATGATGATGGCGGGATAGCGCACCGCCAGCGTGTCCTTGTACGCGTCGACGCTGGCAAAGTCGTGCAGGAAGGTGTCGCCGTAGGCATTGGTCAGCTGCAGCGCCGCGCCCAGCAGCATCGCGAACACGAAGAACACCGCCATGTTGCGGTCGCGGAACAGGCGGAACGAGGACAGCCCGAGCACGTCGACCAGCGAGCGGCTTTGCGATTCCTTCATGCGCGGCGGCGCGGGGGGCAGCGTGAACGCGTACAGCCCCAACACGAGCGAGGCGGCGGAGGCGATGTAGAACTGCCCCGCCGACGTCTCCAGCTTCAGCAGGCTCGTGGTCCATAGCGCGGCGATGAAGCCGACCGTGCCCCACACGCGGATCGGCGGGTAGTCGCGGACCACGTCGAAGCCGCGCTCCTTGAGCGCGTTGTACGCCACCGCGATCGCCAGGGAGATCGTCGGCATGTAGAAGATCATCGTGAACAGCATCACCCAGAACATGGTGTGCGGATCGCCGACCTTCGGGACCAGGAACAGCATCACCGCGCCGCCGATGTGCAGCAGGCCGTACAGCTTCTCGGCGTTGACCCACTTGTCCGCGACCACGCCCATCAGCGCCGGCATGAACAGCGCGGAGATGCCCATCGTCGAGAAGATCGCGCCGAAGCTCGTGCCCGACCACTGCCGGTTCTGGAACCAGTACGCACCGATGGTGAGCAGCCACGCCCCCCAGATGAAGAACTGGAGGAAGTTCATGAGCACCAGGCGCAGCTTCAGGTTCATGCGGTCGTCTCGGATGGGGTCGTCGGCGTCACGGCGGGAGTGTAGCGGGGCATCACGCGTCGCGCGCCATGACCCGGTTGCCGCCCAGGCGCTTGCAGGCCTGCTGGCGGCGGTCGGCGGCGGCGAGCAGCGTCGAGAGGTCGTGGCCGTCCTGCGGCCAGCCGGCGATGCCGGCGCTGAAGGCGATCCGCTGCGGTTCCGCGCCGTGGCCCGGATGGAACGGCTGGTCCCACAGCGCGCGGCGCAGCTGTTCCATGCGTTCCCACGCGGTGCCGACCGGGCAGTACATCAGCGCGGCGAACTCCTCGCCCCCGAGCCGGACCAGCCGCTCGCGGTCGTGCAGGCCCGACGACAGCACCGCCACGGCGTGGCGCAGCGCGCGGTCGCCGCCGGGGCGGCCGAGTTCGTCGTTGATGCGGCGGAACCGGTCGAGGTCCAGCAGCGCGATGCTGATCGAACCGCCATGGCGCAGGTCCTCGAGCATGTGCGGCAGCTGCTGGTGCAGCCACATGCGGTTGGGCAGCCCGGTGAGCCCGTCGCGTCCCGACATTTCCACCAGGCGTTGCATCCGGTAGACGATGCACAACGACAGCAGCGCCATGATCGCCAGCACGAGCAGGCGTTCGACCTGCGTGGCCACGGTCGCCAGCCCGTAGTCGGGCGACAGCAACTGGTCGGGCGAGGTCGCGCTGGCGAATACCCAGGTGGCGAGCGCCCCGTACTGCACGATGGCGAGCAAGCCCGCGTAGAGCGTCAGGCGGCCGTCGTTGCGCAGCGCCGTCATCGCGATCGCCACGAGGTAGAAGGACCAGACCACCATGCTGTTGACGCCCGCGGCGCGGTCGCCGAGGGCCAGCAGCAGCAGCACGCCGGTGGTCGTGGTGACGTCGTAGCTGCAGGTGGCATAGGGCAGCCACGCATGGCGGCGGCTGCGCGCCAGCGCCAGCCAGACCTGGGCCATCACGTTGACGAAGACCGCCGCGCCGAGCCCGATCACGGTTTCGCCCACGTCTGCGCCCGCCGCGGCGCCGAGCAGCGGCATGGCCAGCACCAGCACGGAAAGCGCGGCGCGCAGGCGCGCGACCAGCAGCTCGCCGCCGGCGCCGAGCTCCAGCATCACTTCATCAGGTCGTTCGAGCAGGGTCGCGCGCAGCGCGCCCAGCCGGCTCATGTCGTCGATGCGCACGCGGTCCTCCCCGCGCGCAGCATAGCCCGGCGGCGCGGTCGACGGGCGCCTCCGCGCGGTTCAGCCGGCTTCCGACAGCAACGCCAGCAATGCGTCGCCGTAGCGGGCGAGCTTCGCAGCCCCCACGCCAGGCAGCGCAGCCAGCGCATCGACGTCGCGCGGCGGCTCCGCGGCGATCGCGCGCAGCGTGCGGTCGTGGAAGATCACGTAGGCGGGCACGTTCTGCTCGCGCGCCTCATTCGCGCGCCAATCGCGCAGCGTCAAGAAGCGCGCGGCGGCATCCGGCCCGAGTTCCGCGGCGGCGTCCATCCGTTTCGCATCATTGCCCGCGCGCGGCGCCACGCCGGCACCCCGTCGGCGCGGGGCCGCCACCGGTTCGGCGCGCAGCGCCAGTACACGTTCGCCCTTCAGCACCGCCGCGCTGGCAGGCCCAAGCCGCAGCGCGCCATGGCCTTCGACGTCGACTTCCAGCAATCCCAGCGACACCAGCTGGCGGAACACGCTGCGCCACTGGCGCGCATCGAGCTCGGCGCCGATGCCGTAGGTGCTCAGCTGCGCATGCCCGAACTGTCGTACCTTGGCGGTGTCCGCGCCGCGCAGCACGTCCACCAGGTGCGCGGCACCGAAACGCTGGCCGGTGCGGAACACGCAGGACAGCGCTTTCTGCGCCGCGACCGTGCCGTCCCATGATTGCGGCGGCGAGAGGCAGTTGTCGCAATTGCCGCAGGCGTAATCGCCCGGGAGGTCTTCCCCGAACCAGCCGAGCAGGATCCTGCGCCGGCAGCCCGTCGATTCGCAGTAGCCGACCAGCGCATCGAGCTTGCGCCGCTCCAGGCGCTTGCGGTCCTCGCCGGCTTCGGATTCCTCGATCATCCGCCCGAGCAGCACCGCGTCGCCGAGTCCATAGGCGAGCCACGCTTCCGCGGGTTCGCCGTCGCGGCCCGCGCGGCCCGTCTCCTGGTAATAGCCCTCGGGCGACTTCGGCAGGTCGAGGTGGGCGACGAAGCGCACGTCCGGCTTGTCGATGCCCATGCCGAAGGCGATCGTCGCCACCATCACGATGCCGTCCTCGCGCAGGAAGCGGCGCTGGTTGCCCGCGCGCACCGCGGCGTCGAGGCCGGCGTGGTAGGGCAGGGCCGGGATGCCCCGCGCCGACAGGAACTCCGCCGTGGCGTCGACCTTGCGTCGCGACAGGCAGTACACGATGCCGGCCTCGCCGCGGTGGCCGTCGAGGAAGGCGAGCAGCTGGCCGCGTGCGTCGTCCTTGGCCTCGACCCGGTAGCGGATGTTGGGCCGGTCGAAGGAACCCACGAACTGGCGCGCGTCCTCCAGCCCGAGTCGCTGGATGATCTCGCGTCGGGTCGGCGGGTCGGCGGTCGCGGTCAGGGCGATCCGGGGCACTTCCGGCCAGCGCTCGCGCAGGATCGACAGCTCCCGGTACTCCGGCCGGAAATCGTGGCCCCATTGCGAGACGCAGTGGGCTTCGTCGATGGCGAACAGGGCCAGTGGCGACCGTTCCAGGAGGTCGAGGAAGCGCGGGGTCAGCAATCGCTCGAGGACAACATAGAGAAGATCGAGTTCGCCGCTGGCCAGGGCACACTCAACCGCCGCCGCCTCGCCAGGGGGTAGGCTCGAGTTCAGGCAGGCGGCCCGGACCCCGAGCTGGCGCAGCGCCTCGACCTGGTCCTGCATGAGCGCGATCAAGGGCGAGACGATGATCCCGGTTCCGGGGCGAAGCAGTGCCGGCAACTGGTAGCAGAGGGACTTGCCCGCGCCGGTCGGCATCAGGACCAGGGCATCCCCGCCCTCGGCAAGATGGCCGACGATC
>DATJDY010000073.1:0-1792 GCA_035497155.1 Luteimonas sp. | reverse complement strand
GAAGTACGCGTCGAGCGAGCCGAAGTCGGTGTGCCGCACCACCAGCCACTCGGTGAGTTCGCGCATGCCCAGGTGCAGGGTGCGGTCGTCGAAGTCGTGCACGCGCGGGAACAGCTGGCGCTTGCGCACCAGCGAGCGCCGCCACTTGCGTTCGAAATAGTGCAGGTACACGCGCCAGCCGCGCTCCATCTGCTCCATAGTCGCCTTCGGATCGAGCACCGGGCAGACCGCGGCGACCGCCGACAGCGGCAAGCCGGCATCGGGCGCGCGCAAGGCCAGGCGCAGCGCGAAATTCCCGCCGAGCGAGTAGCCGGCCGCCACCAGCGGGCGCGACGCACTCGCCTCCGGCCAGAAGCGCCGCGCGACGTCGCGCGCCGCGAACACCACTTCCTCGATGCGGTTGGAGTGGAAGATCGCCTCGTTGAGATGGTGGCTGTCGCCGTGGTCGCGGAAGTTCAGCCGGAACGTGGCGAAGCCGCGCTGCAGCAGGCGCGCGGCCGTCTGCCGCATGTAGCTCGATTCGGCGCTGCCTTCCCAGCCGTGCAGCAGCAGCGCGAATCCGCGCGGCTCGATGCCCGGCACCACGCTGTGCAGTCCTTCCAGGCGCACGCCCGGGCCGCCATCGACGAGATGCGCGGTAGTGACCGCGCCAGTCGCGGCCAGCGCCTGCGCGCCGCGGCGGCGCCGCCACGGGCTGGACCCGAGCATCGTCTGCACGTGGCCGCTGCGCAGCCACCACGGCGGCCGGTAGCCGGCTGCGTTCATTGCATTGCGGCGACGATGCGCTCGCGCGCGAGCTCGGCGATGCGGCGGCGGCCTTCCTCGCTGCCCGCCGGGATCGGTTCGAGGAAGCGCACGTCGGCCACGCGCGCCGGTTCGCCGAGCAGTCGCAGGAAGTTGCCGAGGAAGCCCTCGCGGCCGTGGAACGCGACCACCGCCTGCGCCGAGCAATGCGCCCCGTAGCAGATGGCGACCGGCTGCACCGGCGCATGCGCTTCCACCGCGGCGGTGAAGATGCGCGCGTGGAACGGGCCGACCTCGGAACCATCGCGCGTGCGCCCTTCCGGGAACACGCCGACCGCGCGGCCGCCGCGCAGGCGCGACAGCATCTCGTGCATGACGCCGCCGAGCGATTCGGTGTTGCCGCGCTCATGGAAGATCGTTTCGCCGCGCGTCGCCATCCAGCCCACCAGCGGCCAGCCCGCGATCTCGCGCTTGGCGACGAAGCCCATCATCCGCTGGCTGTGCAGCGCGATGATGTCGACCCAGCTGACATGGTTGGCGACGAACACCACCGCGCCCTGCAGCGGCGTGCCGCTGCGTTGCGTGCGGAAACCGAACACGCGCATCAATCCCGCCTGCCATGCGCGGATCACGCGGTATTCGAGGCGCTCGCCACCGGGCAGGCGCAACCGGCCCCATGGGGGCAGCGTCAGCAGCAGGACCAGCGGCAAGTCGATGGCTCCATGCCACAACAGCATCGGCACGCGGTAGAGGTAACGCAGCCAGCGCAAGGACCGTTCTCCGGCGGCCGGCATCATGCCGGCGCGGTGTTGCCTCAGGTGAACTTGAACATGCCCGGGCGCCAGGCGCGGACGTAGCTCTTGCCCGAGCCGTAGCCGCTGCTGCTGCCGTAGCCCACGCCCATGCCGGCTTCGCGGTCGCGGCGGCGGTGCATGCGGTCCACGAGTTCCTCGCGGCGGCTGTCGAGCCACTCGGCGCGGCCGACCTTGTCGGCATCCAGGCCGCGGCGCTGCGCCTGGTTCTGGCGGAAGTCGCAGAATTCGTCGTA
>DATJDY010000072.1:0-40777 GCA_035497155.1 Luteimonas sp. | reverse complement strand
GCGGCGGGCGCTTCGTCGCCGGGCTGAGCGGCGAGCAGTTCGCGCTGCCCGAGGCCGTGGCCGCGCTGCGCCAGGTGCGGCGGCGGGCCAACGACGGCGAGGCGCTGGTGGTGTCGGCGAACGATCCGCTCAACCTCGCCGGCACGGTACTGCCGGGCGCGAAGGTGCCGCGCCTGCCCGGCGCGCGCGTGCTCTACCGCGACGGCATCGCGCAGGCGGCGCTCGTCGCCGGCGAATTCCAGACGCTCGCGACGCTGTCCGCGGACGACGAGCGCATGTTCCGGCGGGCGCTGCTGCGCGAATCCGATCCGTTCGACTTCTCCGCGCTCGTGCAGGCGGCAGCGCAAGCAGCCATTTCGGCTGCGACGGACGAGGCCAGCGCCGCGGACTGAACGAGGGCGTCTTACGGGTCCGGTTTGCCGCCTGAATGATAGATAAAATCTATCGTATTCATGTCATCAATCAATTTGATGATTCGGATTCACCGGCCTAACATGGCCCGTGTTCCCCTGATCCGACCCTTTCCACCCACCCGCGAGGACCCGCTCCATGTCCCTGATCAACACCCAGATCAAGCCGTTCAAGGCCCAGGCCCTGAAGGACGGCAAGTTCGTCGAAGTCACCGAGGCCAGCCTGAAGGGCAAGTGGTCCGTCGTGGTGTTCTACCCGGCCGACTTCACCTTCGTCTGCCCGACCGAGCTCGAGGACCTGGCCGACAAGTACGAGGAGTTCAAGAAGCTCGGTGTCGAGATCTACAGCGTCTCCACCGACACCCACTTCGCCCACAAGGCCTGGCACGACACCTCGGACGCCATCAAGAAGGTCAGCTACACGATGATCGGCGACCCGACCGGCGCGATCACCCGCAACTTCGACGTGATGATCGAGGAAGAAGGCCTGGCCCTGCGCGGCACTTTCGTGATCAACCCGGAAGGCCAGATCAAGCTGTGCGAGATCCACGACAACGGCATCGGCCGCGACGCGTCGGAACTGCTGCGCAAGGTCAAGGCCGCGCAGTACGTCGCCAGCCATCCGGGCGAGGTGTGCCCGGCGAAGTGGAAGGAAGGCGAGAAGACGCTGAAGCCGTCGCTGGACCTGGTCGGCAAGATCTAGGCCGCCTCGAGGCCGCGCCAGGCGCGGCCAGCTGCAAGCGCGGCCGGTTCCCCCGACCGGTCGCATCGTCCCGGGCGTTCGCGCCCGGGACACCTGTTCCCCCGCATCCGGGCGTTTCCGGATGCGCCCCCGGAGCCGACTTCACAGGAGCGAAGCCATGCTCGACGCAGACCTCAAGGCCCAGCTGGCCGCCTACATGGAACGCCTGGTGCAGCCGATCGAACTGGTCGCCGCGCTCGACGACAGCGACGCCTCGCGCGAGCTCGAGGCGCTGTTGCGCGACATCGCGGAGACCTCCGCAAAGATCAGCGTGCGCGCCGACGACGACGCCGGTGCGCGCAGGCCCTCGTTCGCGATCGTCCGCACGGGCACCGACGTGTCGGTGCGCTTCGCCGCGATCCCGATGGGCCACGAATTCACCTCGCTGGTGCTGGCGCTGCTGCAGGTCGGCGGCCACCCGGTGAAGATCGAAGAGGAACTCGCCAACCAGGTCCGCGACCTGGAAGGCGAATTCGTGTTCGAGACCTACATGTCGCTCTCCTGCCAGAGCTGCCCGGACACCGTGCAGGCGCTCAACGCGATGAGCGTGCTCAATTCGAACATCCGCCACGTCGCCATCGACGGCGCGCTGTACCAGGCCGAAGTCGAAGCGCGCGAAGTGATGAGCGTGCCGACGGTATTCCTCAACGGCCAGCCCTTCGACCAGGGCCGCATGACGATCGAGCAGGTCGTCGCGAAGCTCGACACCGGCGCCGCCTCGCGCGCCGCCGCCCGCATCGCGGAAAAGGCGCCGTTCGACGTGCTGGTGGTCGGCGGCGGCCCCGCCGGCTCCGCCGCGGCGATCTACGCCGCGCGCAAGGGCATCCGCACCGGCGTCGCCGCCGAGCGCTTCGGCGGCCAGGTGCTGGACACGATGGCCATCGAGAACTTCATCTCCGTGCAGTACACCGAGGGCCCGAAGCTCGGCGTCGCGCTGGAGCAGCACGTGCGCGAGTACGACGTGGACGTGATGAACCTGCAGCGCGCGGCGAAGCTCGTCCCCGCGAAGCAACCCGGCGGCCTGGTCGAAGTGCAACTGGAAAGCGGCGCATCGCTGCACGCGAAGTCGGTCGTGCTCTCGACCGGCGCGCGCTGGCGGCAGATGGGCGTGCCCGGCGAGGACCAGTACCGCAACAAGGGCGTGGCCTATTGCCCGCACTGCGACGGCCCGCTGTTCAAGGGCAAGCGCGTGGCGGTGGTCGGCGGCGGCAACTCGGGTGTCGAGGCGGCGATCGACCTGGCCGGCATCGTCGAGCACGTGACGCTGCTCGAGTTCGACTCGAAGCTGCGCGCCGACGAAGTCCTGCAGCGCAAGCTGCGCAGCCTGCCGAACGTGGACGTGCTGGTGAGCGCGCAGACCACCGAAGTGCTGGGCGACGGACAGAAGGTCACTGGCTTGGTCTACAAGGACCGCAACAGCGGGGAAAGCCGCACGGTCGAGCTCGCGGGCATCTTCGTGCAGATCGGCCTGCTGCCCAACACCGAGTGGCTGAAGGGCGCGATCGAGCTGAGCCCGCGCGGCGAGATCGTGATCGACGACCGCGGCGCGACCAGCTTGCCGGGCGTCTTCGCGGCGGGCGACGCCACGACCGTGCCGTACAAGCAGATCGTGATCGCGATGGGCGCGGGCTGCACCGCCGCGCTGAGCGCGTTCGACCACCTGATCCGCTCGTCGGCACCGGACGCGGACGTGGCCAGGGCGGCCTGACGGACGTGCGCGCGCCTCCGACCGACGGCGCGCGCCCGGCATCGCACGCATGAACCTGCGCGACCTCCAGTACCTCGTGGCGCTGGCCGACCATCGCCATTTCGGCCGCGCGGCCGCCGCGAGCTTCGTCAGCCAGCCCACGCTCTCCACCCAGATCCGCAAGCTGGAGGAAGAACTGGGCGTGGCCCTGGTCGAACGCGCACCTCGCAAGGTGATGCTCACGCCCGCCGGGCGCGAAGTGGCCGAGCGCGCGCGGCGCGTGCTCGCCGAAGTCGCGCAGATGAAGGAAGGCGCGCGCCGCAGCCAGGACCCGGAAGCCGGCAGCGTGCGCCTGGGCATCTTCCCGACGCTGGGGCCGTACCTGCTGCCGCACGTCGTCGCCGCGGTGCGCGAGCGCTTCCCGCGGCTGGAATTGCTGCTGGTCGAGGAGAAGACGCCGGTGCTGCTCGAGCGCCTGCACGCGGGCAAGCTCGACGCCGCGCTGCTGGCGCTGCCGCTGCACGACGACCAGCTGCACGTCGAGTTCCTGTTCGAGGAACCGTTCCTGCTCGCGGTGCCGGCGCAGCATCGCCTCGCGGGCAAGCATCCGCTCGCGATCGGCGACCTCGCCGACGAGCGCCTGCTGCTGCTCGAGGACGGCCACTGCCTGCGCGACCAGGCGCTGGATGTCTGCCGCATGGCCGGCGCCGGCGAGAAGGCCGAATTCCGCGCCACCAGCCTGGAAACCCTGCGCCAGATGGTCGCCGCCAACGTCGGCGTGACCCTGCTGCCGGCCCTGGCGGTGCAGCCGCCGGTGCCGGTTTCGCCGGACATCGCGCTGTTGCCGTTCGCCGGCAAGGACCGGCCCAGCCGCCGGATCGCGATGGCCTGGCGCAGGAGTTCGGCGATGGGGAGCTTCCTGCCGGCGCTGGCCGAGGTCTTCCGCGCCCTCCCGCCCGGGCTGCTCGCCGCCGAAGGCCCGGCGACGTCCCGCGAAACCGCCGGGAAGGTTGATCGCACCGCGGCCGCGGGTTAACTTGGCTGCATCTTTCGTTGTCCGGTGGGCGGGGCGCCTGACGCTCCGCCCGCATTGCTTTTGGAGCCCCGCCATGTCCCACGACACCAAGCCCGCCCTGGTGCTTTCCCGCCTCGACTGCGAGCGGCTGGAGACCCTGCTCGAGCAGCCCGCGCAGTCCGGCCCGGCTTTCGACGCCCTGCGCGACGAACTCGCGCGCGCCGAGCTGCGCGAGCCGCGCGACATGCCGTCGGACGCGATCACCATGAACTCGACGGCGCGCTTCCGCGACGAGTCGAACGGCGAGGAGCGCGAGCTGACCCTCGTCTACCCGCGCGACGCCGACGGCAGCCCCGACAAGATCTCGATCCTCGCGCCGGTCGGCAGCGCCCTGCTCGGCCTGCGTGCCGGCCAGTCGATCGAATGGCCGGTGCCCGGCGGCCGCAGCACGCGCCTGGTCGTGCTCGGCGTGCGCTACCAGCCGGAAGCGGCGGGGGAGTACCACCGATGAGCGAGGCTGCCGGCGGCGACAATGCGCCGCGCACCGACTTCATCAGGCAGATCGTGCGCGAGGACCTCGCGAGCGGCAAGCACGCCGCGATCCGCACGCGATTCCCGCCCGAGCCCAACGGCTACCTGCACATCGGCCACGCCAAGGCGATCTGCCTGGACTTCGGCGTCGCAGCGGAATTCGGCGGGCGCTGCAACCTGCGCTTCGACGACACCAACCCGGCGAAGGAAGATCCCGAGTACGTCGCCGCGATCCAGGACGACGTGCGCTGGCTCGGCTTCGAGTGGGCGAGCCTGCGCCATGCTTCCGACTATTTCGAAGTGTTCCATCTCGCGGCGGAAAAGCTCATCCGCCAGGGCGACGCCTATGTCGACGACCTGACCGCCGAGGAGATCCGCGCGTACCGCGGCACGCTGGTCGAGCCGGGCCGCAACTCCCCGTACCGCGAGCGGAGCATCGAGGAAAACCTCGACCTGTTCCGGCGCATGCGCGCGGGCGAGTTCGCCGATGGTGCGCGCACGCTGCGCGCGAAGATCGACATGGCGTCGGGCAACATGAACCTGCGCGACCCGGCGATCTACCGGATCAAGCACGTCGAGCACCAGAATACCGGCGACGCGTGGCCGATCTACCCGATGTACGACTACGCGCATTCGCTCAGCGACGCGATCGAGGGCATCACGCACTCGCTGTGCACGCTCGAGTTCGAGGACCACCGGCCGCTGTACGACTGGTGCGTGGACAAGGTCGACCTCGCCGGCAACCCGGCGCTGCTGCAGCCGCTGCTCGACCGCGGCCTGCCGCTGGAGGCCGCCAGGCCGCGGCAGATCGAATTCTCGCGCCTGAACTTCAACTACCTCGTGATGAGCAAGCGCAAGCTGCTCGCGATGGTGGAGGACGGCCTGGTCGACGGCTGGGACGATCCGCGCATGCCGACGCTGCAGGGCATCCGCCGCCGCGGCTATACGCCGTCGGCGCTGAAGCTGATGGTCGAGCGCGTCGGCATCAGCAAGCAGAACTCGCTGCTCGACATCTCGATCCTCGAGGGCGCGCTGCGCGACGACCTCGACGCGACCGCGCCGCGGCGCATGGCGGTGGTCGATCCGCTGAAGATGGTGCTCACCAACCTCGACACGAACCACGAGGAGCTGCTGAAGTTCCCGAACCATCCGAAGGACGCGTCGCAGGGCGAACGCGACGTCCCGTTCGCGCGCGAGCTGTGGATCGACCGCGACGATTTCGCCGAAGTGCCGCCGCCGGGCTTCAAGCGCCTCACCGTGGGTGGCGACGTGCGCCTGCGCGGCGCCGGCATCGTGCGCTGCGACGAAGTGGTCAAGGACACCGACGGCAACGTGGTCGAAGTGCGTTGCACGCTCGATCCCGAATCGCGACCCGGCATGGAGGGCGCCAACCGCAAGGTCAAGGGCACGATCCACTGGGTCAGCGCGAAGCACGGCATCCCCGCGGAAATCCGCCTGTACGACCGCCTGTTCACCGTGCCGGATCCGGACGCGGACGACGGCGGCAAGACGTATCGCGACCACCTCAATCCGGAATCGCGCCGTACCGTGCGCGGCTACATCGAACCCGCGGCCGCGAAAGCGGCGCCGGAGCAGTCGTTCCAGTTCGAGCGCACCGGCTATTTCGTCGCCGATCGCCGCGACCATCGCGTCGATGCGCCGGTGTTCAACCGCAGCGTGACCCTGCGCGACACCTGGGCGCAGAAGGCCTGACGCCGTGTCGACCATGCTGCCGCCACTGCAACTGCACCTCACCCTTCCGGTCTGGGTCCACGACCTCGCGCTCGCCGCCTCCTATCCGGGCGACGAAGCCAAGGTCGCGCTCGCCATCGACCTGTCGCGCCGCAACGTCGAAGCGCGCAGCGGCGGCCCGTTCGGCGCAGCCATCTTCGACCGCAACGACCGCATCGTCAGCATCGGCGTGAACCGCGTGCTGCCGCAGTCCTGCTCCGTCGCGCACGCCGAGAACATGGCCTACATGCTCGCCCAGCAGCGCCTGCAGCGTTCGCGCCTGAACGTGCCGGATGGCGCATTCACGATCGCGACGTCCGCGCAGCCCTGCTGCCAGTGCTACGGTGCCACCGTGTGGGCGGGCGTGGACCGGTTGCTGGTCGGCGCGCGCAGCGAGGACGTGATGCGACTCACCGAGTTCGACGAAGGCCCGCTGCCCGCGGACTGGACCGGCGAACTGGAGCGGCGCGGCATTGCCGTTGCGCGCGACATCCTGCGCGACGATGCCTGCGCCGTGCTGCAGTCCTACGGCGAACAGGGCGGCACCTTCTACTGATTCGAACGTGCGTCGCGACGCGCCTGGCGCGCGTGGGGCCTGGGGGCGGGGATGGCCGGATTGCTGGGTTACTGCCGCGCGGGCTTCGAGCCCGAGCTGGCGGCCGAACTGGGCGAGCGCGCGGCGGAAGCCGGCATCGCGGGGTTCGCGCGCGCCTCGCGCGGCGACGGCTTCGTGCTGTTCGGTTGCGAAACCAGCGAAGCGGCGGCGCTCGACGCGGCGTTGCCGTGGCGTTCGCTGGTGTTCGCCCGGCAGAAGCTGCGCGTCATCGCCGAACTGCGCGGCCTGGATCCGCGCGACCGGCTCGCGCCGCTGCTCGATGCGCTCGCTGTCGCGCCCGCCGACGACCTGCCCTACGGCGACCTCGTCGTCGAGCATCCCGACTCGGACATGGGGCGTCCGCTGTCGGGGCTCGCGCGCAGCTTCGGCAACGCCTTGCGCCCGGCGCTGCGCAAGGCCGGATTGCTGGTGGAAGCGACGGACGATCGACGCCCGCGCCTGCACATCTGTTTCCTCGGCGGCGACGCGCTGATCGCCGCACGCGCCGATCCCGGCGACAGCGCGCCCTGGCCGCTCGGCATCCCGCGCCTGAAGATGCATGCGGACGCGCCATCGCGTTCGGCGCTCAAGCTCGAGGAGGCGTTGCTCACGCTGCTCGACGACCGCGAACGCGCGCGGATGCTGCGCGCCGGCATGCGCGCCGCCGACCTCGGCGCCGCGCCCGGCGGCTGGACCTGGGTGCTGGCGCGGCAGGGTTTGCGCGTCATCGCGATCGACAACGGCCCGCTGCGCCAGAACGTGATGGACACCGGCCTGGTCGAACACCTGCGCGCCGACGGCTTCGCCTGGCAACCCTCGCGGCCGCTGGACTGGATGGTCTGCGACATGGTCGAGCAGCCGCGCCGCGTCGCTGCGCGCATGGCCGAGTGGTTCGCGAACGGCTGGTGCGAGCGCGCGATCTTCAACCTGAAGCTGCCGATGAAGAAGCGCTGGCTGGAGACGAGGTTGTGCCTGGACCAGTTCGCGGCCGATGCGGGCAAGCCGCTCGTGCTGCGCGCGCGCCAGCTGTACCACGACCGCGAGGAAATCACGGTGTTCGCGGCCGTTCAGCCTGGCGCGCGGGGATCGACGGCGGATTGACGCCCGCGCGATTCGCGCAGCGCAGCGCTTCAAATGCCCGCGGCGTGCTTCCAGAGCAGTCGCGGCAAGGGTGGCAGGCGTCCCGCGACCCCGAGCAGCGGGCCGCGCAGCAGGACCGCCGCCATCGAATCGCTGGTGTACAGGCGGTTGATGCCGTCGAACGCGTGCGCCGCGAGCGTGTCCTCGCTGCGCCGCGCCCGCGCCCAGCGCGCGAGGCGCGATGGCGATGCCCAGTCGGCCCGGGTTGCCATCGCCGCCGTCACCGATTGCTCCAGCGCCGCGACGTCGCGCAACCCCAGGTTCACGCCCTGCCCGGCCAGCGGATGCACCACGTGCGCCGCATCCCCGAGCATGAGCACGCGCCCGCGGAGGTAGTCGCTCGCGAGCTGGCGCTGCAGCGGGAACGCGGCACGCGGCGATGCCGCGCGCAGTTCGCCCAGGCGCGCGTCCGATGCGCGGGTGAGTTCGCGGCCGAACATGTCGTCGTCCAGCGCGAGGACGCGCGCGGCTTCGTCCTCCGGCAGCGTCCACACGATCGAGCACCGGCCATCGGCGAAGGGCAGCAGCGCCAGCGGCCCGCCGGGCAGGAACCGCTGCCACGCGGTGTCCTCGTGCGGCAGCGCCGTCGACACGTAACCGACGACGCCACGCTGCCCGTAAGCCTCGCGCGCCACTTCGATGCCCGCGAGCTCGCGCAGCGTCGAACGCGCGCCGTCCGCGGCGATCGCGACGCGCGCGCGCAGGCGGCTGCCATCATCGAGCGCGACGGCGACACCGTCGTCGCCTTCGTCCTCCAGCGCGGCCACGCGCGCCGGGCAATGGACGCGCACGCCGGCCCCCGGCAGCAGCGACCACAGGCGGTCCAGCAGCAAGCCGTGCTCGACGATCCAGCCCAGCTCGCGCCGACCGAACGCATCGGCGTCGAAACCGAGTTCGCCGCCGCCGGCCGCATCCCAGACACGCATGCGGCGGTAAGGCTGGACGCGCGCATCGCGCACCGCCGCCCACGCGCCGAGGCGTTCGAACAGCGCGGCGTTGTCCGCGGCGAACGCATACACGCGCAGGTCGGGCGCTTCCGCGCGCCACGGCGTCGGCGCTGCGCCTTCGACCAGCGCGACCTCGAGGCCGCGCCGCGCCAGCGCGAGCGCACACGCGGCGCCGACCACGCCGCCGCCGGACACGATCGCGTCGACCATGCCGCGCCGGCTCATGCGCCGGCTCCCCCGCGGCACAGGCGCGGCACGTCGCCGCGATATCCCATCGCGCCGCCGACCAGCCGCGCCTGCAGCGTGGGCAAGCGCTGCACGGCCGCCAACCCGAGGCTGCGCAGCGGTCGCAGCAGCGGCTCCTCGCCCGCGGTGATACGCGCCAGGCCATCGGAAAACGCGAGCGTCCGCTCGCGATCCGGAGCACGCCGCAGCGCATGGGCCTGCAGCAGCGCATCGGCGCCGGGATCGCCGCCTGCACCGTCGCCGATCAATTCCGCCAGCGTCAGCGCATCGCGCAATCCCAGGTTGAAACCCTGCGCGCCGACCGGATGCAGCGTCTGCGCGGCGTTGCCGACCAGCACCGCGCGCGGGGCGATGCAGCGGTCGGCGACCACGCGCAAGGCCGGATGCGCGCTGCGCGGGCCGATCGCGAGGAACGCGCCCGCGCGCCAGCCGAACGCGCGCTGCAATCGCGACAGCCACGCCGCGTCGTCGAGCGCCGCGACCGCCCCGGCCTCGTCGCTCGCGACGCCGTGCACCACGCCGTAATGTCCGTCGCCGCGCGGCAGCAGCGCGGTCGGCCCGTGCGCGCCGAAACGCTCCCAGGCGGTGCCGTCCGGCGCGCGCGCGGCGCGCAGGCGGGCGACGAACAACGCCTGCCCGTAATCGTGTTCGCGCACGTCGATGCCCAGCGCCGCGCGCACGCCGCTGCGCGTGCCATCGGCGGCGACCACGAGGCGCGCGGCGATGCACCGCTCGCCGTCGGCATCGGCGATGCGCAACGCGCGCGCATCGCCCTGCGTGCCGTCCACGCCCATGCCATCGAAGCCGAGGAAACGCGCCGGCCGATAACGGGTGAAGCCGCGCAATTCCGCAAGGCGCGATTCCAGCGCCTGCCCGAAGTCGCTGGCGACCACCACCTGCCCGAAGCAATCGCGGCCGTAGTCGGCCGCCTCCAGCACGACCCGGCCGAAGTCCGCGTTGCGGCTGGCGTGGATGCGGCGGATCGGCGCAGGCGGCAGGCGCAGGCGCTGCATCACGCCGAGCGCCGACAGGGCGTTGACCGTGGCCTCGGCGAAACTCAGGTTGCGCTCGTCGAATACCGCCGGCAGCGAACCCGCCGGCGCGGCCTCGACCATCGCCACGTCCACGCCGACGCGCTCGAGGGCGATCGCGAGGCTCGCGCCGACCAGGCCGCCACCGATAATCACGACATCGTGGCACGCGAGCGCAGGCCGCGAGGCGGCATCGCCAGCCGAACCATGCCCCGCGCGGGCTTCACGCGTGGCGGCGGCCTGCCCGGAGGATGTTTTCGCGTCGGTCTCCATGCCTGCGCTATGCTACCGGTTCCGCCCGAACCCCACGCTGCCTGCAGATGAACCGTCCCGCCACCGACACCATCCTCGCCCCGGGCCCGCTGGTGCTGGCCGTGATGATCCTGCTCGCCGCGCTCTCGCGGCTGCTGCCGCATCCGCCGAACTTCTCGCCGGTGGAAGCGATCGCGTTGTTCGGCGGCGCGTATTTCGCCTCGCGCGCCTGGGCGCTGCTGGTGCCGCTGGCGGCGATGCTGGTCTCGGACCTGGTGCTCGCGGGCATGCTCGGCAGCAGTTACGCGGGCTACATCGGCGGCATCAGCTTCTGGTCGGTCTATGCCTGCATCGCGCTCTCCACCGTGCTCGGCTTCGGCCTGCGCGGCAAGGTCGGGGGCACGCGCCTGCTCGGCTATTCGCTGGCCGGATCGGTGCTGTTCTTCGTCGCGACCAACTTCGGCGCCTGGCTGGCCTCGCCGTTCTATCCGCAGACCGCGGCCGGCCTCGGCGCCGCCTATGTCGCCGGCATCCCGTTCTTCCAGTGGACGGTGCTGGGCACGCTGGCGTACGCCGCGATCCTGTTCGGCGGCTTCGCCCTGCTGCGCCGGCGCGTGCCGGCACTGCGCGCGCAGACGGCCTGAGCGGCACCACACAGGACCGCCGCGCGGTGGGTAACCGCCTTTCGAAGATCTACACCCGTACCGGCGACGACGGCAGCACCGGCCTCGGCGATGGCACCCGCGTCGGCAAGGATTCGCTTCGGGTCGCCGCCTACGGCACCGTCGACGAAGCCAATTGCGCGATCGGCCTGCTGCTCGCGTCCGAGGTGCCCGACGACATGCGCGAGCTGCTGACGACCGTGCAGCACCAGTTGTTCGATCTTGGCGGCGAACTGTGCATCCCCGGCCACGCCGCGATCCACGACGCCGACATCGACGCGCTCGAACAGGCCCTGGACGCGCACAACGCGCCACTGCCGCCCTTGCGCGAATTCATCCTGCCGGGCGGCGGCGACGCCGCGGCGCGCTGCCACCTCGCCCGCACCATCGTCCGCCGCGCCGAGCGCGAGACGGTGGCGCTGTCCCGCGCGGAAACGGTCCGTCCGCAGCCGGTCCGCTACCTCAACCGCCTGTCGGACCTGCTGTTCGTGCTCTCACGGGTCCTGGCGCGCGCCAGCGGCCACGGCGAGGTCACCTGGCGCCACGAGCGCCGCAAGGGCGCCCGGCACAACGAGCCCCAGGGCGCCGCCTGACCGCGTTATCCGCTCCGGTTGCCTGAACCCCACGACCGCCTTGCATTGCCGCTGCACGGGCGTTGCGGCAATCTAGCCGTCGTTTCGACTGATCCGGACGCCCGAGTGCGCAAAGCCCTTAGACTGCTGCCACTGCCGGCCTGCATCGCCTTCTCCCTGGCGGCCCATGCGGCCGACGAGCGCCCCCAGACCTGGAAGCTCTGCCCCGTCCAGGACGCCGTGCCCGCGTTCAGCGACGCCCAGAAGTCGACCGTGCCGGCCAGCGCCCGCATCGAGCAGCCCACCGACATCGAGGGCGACACGCTCAGCGGCACCGAGGACAGCCGCCAGTTCGAGGGCAACGTCGCGTTGCGCCGCGGCGACCAGTTCCTGGGCACCGACAAGCTCACCTACGACAACGAGACCGGCCATTACGTCGCCATCGGCCGCGTCCGTTACCAGGACTCCGGCATGCGCCTCGTCGCCGACAAGGCCGAGGGCAACCAGGAAAGCGACACGCACGACATCAGCAACGTGCACTACCAGCTCGTCTCGCGCCGCGGCAACGGCGGCGCAAGCCACATCGAGATGCACGGTGCCGAAGGCGTGCTGTACGGCGCGACGTATTCCACCTGCCCACCCGATGCGCGCAGCTGGGAATTGCGCGCGCAGCGCATCGACGTGAACACCGACACCGGCATGGGCGTGGCCCACGACGCGACCCTGCGCGTGGGCAAGGTGCCGGTGCTGTACGTGCCGTGGTTCGCATTCCCGATCGACGACCGCCGCCGCACCGGGCTGCTGTATCCGGGCATCGGCTCGTCGAGCCGCAACGGTTTCGATTACCGCCAGTCGATCTACCTCAACCTCGCGCCGAACTACGACGCCACGATCACGCCGCGGCTGATGACCTCGCGCGGCGTCCAGCTCGGCGGCCAGTTCCGCTACCTCACCGACACGGGTCGCGGCACCGTCGAGCTCGAAGTGCTGCCGTCCGACCGGCTCACGAAGCGCGAGCGCGCCGACGAGGACGCGGAGTTCCTCGCCAGCGGCTACTCGTTCGAGAACCGGCGCGCCAGCGACCGCGGGCGCTTCCACTTCGAGGGCGTGCAGGACCTGGCCGCGCACTGGCAGGCGCGCGCCAACCTCAACTGGATCAGCGACCCGCGCTACCTCGAGGACTTCAGCAACAACATCGACGGGCTGGCGCCGTTCGCGATCTACAGCGACATCGGCATCTACGGCCATGGCGCGGACTGGGACGCCGGGGTCATGGCCGACCACCAGCAGCTCTCCGACTACACGCTCACCGACGACGTGCTGCCGCACGACCGCCTGCCGCGCGCCTGGCTGCACTGGGACAAGCCGCTGCAGCCGTGGCTGCAGGCGGGCGTGTACGCCGAGGCGGTGCGCTTCCAGCACCCGGACAAGCCGGGCGGCAGCCGCATCGACCTGGAGCCGTACGCGAGCCTGCCGCTGGGCGGCGCGAGCTGGTTCCTCACGCCGAAGATCGCCTGGCGCTACACCGGCTACGACCTCGACAAGGCGCTCGCCGCGCAGCTCGGCGAGGACAAGCCTTCTCGCAGCCTGCCGATCGGCTCGATCGACGCCGGCCTGTACTTCGACCGCAGCACGAGCATCGGTGGCACGCCGTTCCTGCAGACGCTGGAACCGCGCGCCTACTACCTGCGCGTGCCGTACCGCGACCAGGCCGGCCTGCCGCTGTTCGACACGCGGCCGATGACCTTCAGCTGGGGCCAGCTGTTCCGCGACAACCGCTACACCGGCGCCGACCGCCAGACCGATGCCAACCAGCTGACCCTGGCGGTGTCCACGCGCCTGCTGCGCCAGAGCGACGGGCGCGAGAAGCTGTCGGTGAGCCTCGGCCAGATCCGGTACTTCTCCGAATCGAAGGTCACGGTGCCGGGCGAGACGCCGGTGGCCGAGGGCAAGTCGGCCTGGGTCGCCGATGCGAGCTACGCCGTGAACGACCGCTGGAGCATCGGCGGCTCCTACCAGTGGGACCCGAAATACCGCCGCAAGGACCTCGCCAGCCTCCGCACCCGCTACCTCATCGGCGACGAAGGCATCGTCAACTTCGGTTACCGCTACCGCCGCGACCTGCTCGAGCAGGTGGATTTCAATTTCCTGTACCCGATTTCCCCCGCCTGGAGCCTGGTCGGCCGCTATTACTACTCGACCAGGGACAGCCAGCTGCTGGAAGGGATCGCCGGCGTGCAGTGGGACAGCTGCTGCATGGCCGTGCGCCTGGTCGGCCGGCGGTACCTGCACAACCGCCTCGGGGAACTCGGCAATTCGCTGCAGGTCGAAGTCGAACTCAAGGGCCTCGGCTCGGCGGGCCCGGACACGGAGAGCCGCTTGCGCCGTGCTATCCTCGGGTACTACCGCGAGGACCTCTACCTCGTTCCGCCGCCCGACGCGGGTGGCGCCGAAATCTCCCCCGACCCGCTCCCATGACCCGACTCGCTGCCTGCCTCCTCGCCGCCGTCGCCGGCTTCGCCGCGCTCGCCGGCACCCAGCCCGCCGCCGCACAGCAACTGCAACCGCTGGACCGCATCGTCGCGGTCGTCGACGAGGACGTGATCCTGCGTTCGGAACTCGACCGTGCCCTGAACAACATCGACCGGCAGTACGCCGGCCGCAGCGAGCAGCTGCCGCCGCGCGACATCCTCGAGCGGCAGGTGCTGGAGCGCCTGGTGCTGCAGCGCCTGCAGGTCGCGCGCGCCGGGACCATGGGCATCACCGCCGGCGACTCCGAACTCGACAGCGCCATCGGCGGCATCGCCCAGCAGAACCACATGACGCTGGACCAGCTCGGTGCGCAGCTCGCCCACGACGGCATGACGATGGCGGACCTGCGCGCATCGGTGCGGGACGAAATCACCTCGCAGCGCCTGCGCCAGACCTTCGCGCAGGGCCGCATCACGGTCAGCGAGGGCGAAGTCGACGCGTCGCTGTCGAGCCAGGCCGGGGCCACCCAGTACCACCTGGCGCACATCCTCGTCGGCGTGCCCGACGGCGCCACCGCCGACCAGATCGCGTCGGCGCAGACGAAGGTGCAGGGCATCAAGGATTCGCTCGATCGCCACGAGATCGACTTCGCCGCGGCCGCGGTGCGCTATTCGGACAGCCCCAACGCACTCGACGGCGGTGACCTGGGCTGGCGCAGCCTCGACGAGGTGCCGCCTTCGTTCGGCCAGGTCATCACCGGCATGCAGCCCGGCCAGGTCGTCGGCCCGATCCGCGGCCCGAGCGGCTTCCAGCTGCTGGAACTGGTGGAAACGCGCGCCGCGGACGCCGCCACGGGTACCGTCACCGAACTGAAGGCGCGCCACATCCTGGTCAAGGGCGACGAGGCCGCGGCCAAGGCGAAGCTCGAGACGCTGCGCGCGCGCATCGCCGGCGGCGCCGATTTCGCGACGGTCGCGCGCGAGAATTCGGACGACACGGCCACGAAGATCAGCGGCGGCGAACTCGGCTGGTTCGCGCGCGACGCGCACGGCGTCGATTTCGGCGCGCAGGTCGCGGCGCTGCAGGACGGCCAGGTGTCCGCACCGTTCAAGACCGAAGCGGGCTGGGAAATCGTGCAGCGCGAAGGCTCGCGCCAGGCCGTGGCCGCCGACGACACGCGCCGCCAGCAGGTGCGCGAGGCGATCGGCCAGCGCAAGCTGGAGGAACAGTGGGATCGCTTCCTGCGCGAACTGCGCGGCGAAGCCTACGTCGACATCCGGCTCGGCGACAACGCGAACACGGCGCCTGCCGCAGCGCCTGTGGCCCCTGTCGCTCCCGCGCCGCAGCCCGCGGCACCCGCCAGCGGCGGCTGAGATGCCGCGACCGCGGCTGGCGCTGGTTCCGGGCGAGCCGGCCGGCGTCGGCCCGGAACTGTGCGTCCGCGCCGCGCAGCGCGCGTGGGACGCCGACCTCGTCGCCTTCGGCGACGCGCGCAGCCTGCGCGCCGCGGCCGATGCGCTCGCCCTGCCGCTGGCCCTCGCCAGCCCCGGCACCGTCGCCTCGCCCGGCGTGCTGCCGATCGTCGACATCGCCGCGCCGCGCGCCACCGCGTTCGGGCATCCCGACGCGGCCAACGCCGCCAGCACCATCGCCGCGCTCGAACGCGCCGGCCGCGCCTGCCTGGACGGCGAACTCGACGGCCTAGTCACCGGACCGGTGCACAAGGCCGCGATCAACGACGGCGGCATCGCCTACACCGGCACCACCGGCCTGCTCGCGGCGCAGGCGGGGCGCGAGGTGGTGATGATGCTCGCCAACGACATCGTGCGCGTCGCGCTCGCCACCACCCACCTGCCGCTGCGCGACGTGCCCGATGCGCTCACCCGCGACGGCCTGCTGCGCACGCTGCGCATCCTCCACGCATCGCTGCGCGACGACTTCGGCATCGCGGCGCCGCGCATCGCGGTGCTCGGCCTGAACCCGCACGCCGGCGAGGACGGGCACCTCGGCCGCGAGGAGCTCGACACCATCATCCCGGCGCTGGCGCTGGCACGCGCCGAAGGCATGGACCTCGCCGGCCCGGTGCCCGCCGACACGGCATTCCTGCCCGCGAAGCTGGCCGAAGTCGACGCGGTGCTGGCGATGTACCACGACCAGGGCCTGCCCGTGCTCAAGTACTGCGGCTTCGAGCAGGCGGTGAACCTCACCCTCGGCCTGCCCTACCCGCGCGTCGCCGTGGACCACGGCACCGCGCTGGACATCGCCGGCACGGGCGCGGCCGATCCTTCGAGCCTGTTCGCGGCGATCGCGCAATGCACGCGCCTCGCAGCGGCGCGGAGGCGCGCGTGAGCCGCGCGCCGCGCGACGGCCACCACGCGCCCAGCCGCGGTCGCGGCGACGACCGCGACGCCGGCGGCTTCCGCCGCGACGCCAAGAAGTCGCTCGGCCAGAACTTCCTGCACGAACGCGGCGTGATCGAGAAGATCCTGCTGGCCGTCGATCCGAAGCCCGGCGACCGCATCGTCGAGATCGGCCCCGGCCAGGGCGCGCTCACCCTGCCGATGCTGGACCGCCACGGCGCGCTCACCGCGATCGAATTCGACCGCGACCTGCTCGAGCCGCTCGCCGCGGCCGCGCAATCCCACGGCACTCTCACGCTGGTGCACGCCGACGTGCTGGACGTGGATTTCACCGCGCTCGCGGCCGCGGGCGACGGCGATCCCGGCGATCCCGGCGATCGCGCCGACCACAGGCTGCGCCTGGTCGGCAACCTGCCCTACAACCTGTCGTCGCCGATCCTGTTCCATGCGCTCGACCACGCCGCCGCGATCCGCGACATGCACTTCATGCTGCAGAAGGAAGTCGTCGACCGCATGGCCGCCGGCCCCGGCAGCAAGGTCTACGGCCGGCTCAGCGTGATGCTGCAGGCGGAATGCGCGGTGACCCCGTTGTTCAAGGTCGCGCCCGGTGCGTTCCGGCCCGCGCCGAAGGTGGATTCGGCGGTGGTGCGGCTGGTGCCGCGCCCCGCGGGCGAAGCCGGCATCGTCGATCGCGCACGCTTCGCCGCGGTGGTGCGCGCCGCCTTCGGCCAGCGCCGCAAGACCCTGCGCAACGCGCTCGGCAGCCTGATGGACGCCGCCGCCATCGAAGCCGCCGGCCTGCCCCCCGACGCGCGCGCCGAACAGGTGCCGGTGGACGGCTTCGTGCGGCTGGCGAACCTGCCCGCTACCGGGTTGTCGCCATCGGGTTAGTCGCGTTCACGCCGGGCGCTTACACTGTGCCCATGGAACATGATCGAGACGACGAGTACGCCCTGGGCATCGACGTCGCCACCCGCTACCTCGACGACCAGTCGGAGCCGGAGCGCGACCGTTACGTCTTCGCGTACACCATCCACATCCGCAACACCGGCGCGGTGCCGGCGCGCCTGCTCGGGCGGCACTGGGTGATCACCGACGCCAACGGCAAGGTCGAGGAAGTCGAAGGCGAAGGCGTGGTCGGCGAGCAGCCGTGGCTGCGGCCAGGCGACGACTTCACCTACACCTCGGGCGCGGTGCTGGAAACGCAGCAGGGCACGATGCAGGGCAGCTACGCGCTGGTGGCCGACGACGGCACGCGCTTCGAAGCGGTGATCCCGGCGTTCGTCCTGTCCGTGCCGCGCACGCTGCACTGAGGCCGGCGCGCGCATGGCGACCTGGGCGATCGGCGACCTGCAGGGCTGTTACGGCCCCACGCAGCGCCTGCTGGAAAAGATCCGCTTCGACCCGGCGTCCGACCGGCTCTGGTTCTGCGGCGACCTGGTGAACCGTGGCGGCGAGTCGCTGGAAACGCTGCGCCTGGTGCATTCGCTGCGCGGCCAGTGCGTGAGCGTGCTCGGCAACCATGACCTGTCGCTGCTGGCCATCGCCGAACGCAGCCCCGACGACCAGCGCAAGGTCAACCCGGACCTGCAGGGCGTGCTGTTCGCGCCCGACGCGCGCGAGCTGGTCGACTGGTTGCGCGCGCAGCCCCTGGTCCACGCCGACCGCGACCTGGGCTGGATGATGGTGCATGCCGGCCTCGCGCCGAAGTGGACCACCACGCTGGCGCTGAAGCATGCGGGCGAAATCGAGCAGAAGCTGCGCGGCGATGGCTACCGCAAGCTGCTGAAGAACATGTACGGCGACAAACCGGCGTGGTCGCCCGGCCTCACCGGCATGGAACGCGACCGCGCGATCATCAACGTGTTCACGCGCCTGCGCTACTGCACGCCGCGCGGCCGCATCGCCTTCGACGAGAAAGGCACGCCGGGCACGCAGCAACCGGGCCTGTACCCGTGGTACGCGGTGCCGGGGCGCGCGACGCGCGACCTGAAGATCGTGTGCGGCCACTGGTCGGCGCTGGGATTGTTCATCGGCCACGGCGTGCACGCGATCGACACCGGCGCGGTCTGGGGCGGCAAGCTCACCGCGCTGCAGCTCGATACCGACGAATTGCGCATCGTGCAGGTCGCCGGGCGCGACGTGCCCGCGAACCCGCCCGGCCGCCGCTAGCCGCGCACGCGGCACGCGCTGCTACAATCCGGCCGTCGCATGGACGCAACGGTCATTCCACTTGAAAAGCATTCGCCTTGCGGCGGCGCTGCTGGTCGCCGCCTGTCTTTCCCCTGATTGCCTGGCGCAGGCGCAGCCTGCAAACGTTTCCGGCAACGCTCCCCTCCGCACGCTCGACACGGTGGTCGTTTCGGGCAAGGTGTCGGGCCCCGGCCTGTGGCGCGTGTACAGGGACGAAGACCACAGCCTCTGGATCATGGCCACGCTGTCGCCCCTGCCCAAGGACATGGAATGGGACTCGGCGAGCGTCAGGGATCTCGTCGCCGATTCGCAGGAAGTACTCTGGGCGCCGGGCTACAGCGTCGATGTCGATGCCAACCTGTTCCAGATGGCGCTGCTCGGCTACCGCATGTACCGGGCCAAGGACAATCCCGACGGCGCCACGCTGCGCGACGTGCTGGACCCTGCGCTCTACGCGCGCTGGGTGGCGGCGAAGTCGCGTTACCTGCCCGGCGACCGGTCGATCGAGCGCAAGCGTCCCGTCGTCGCCGCCGATGCGCTGCTCGAGGCCGCGATCCGCAAGGCGCGCCTGTCGCGCGATCCGGTCGTCTACCCGGCGCTCGAGGAGACCATCAAGTCGAACGGCGTGCGAAGCAACTTCCCGCAGTTCGAGGTGAAGGTCTCCAGCGACGCCGCGAAGGCGGCGCTGGCCGACGTGCGCCGCATCCGGCTGAACGACGCGCAATGCCTCGCCGCGACGCTGGACGCCATCGAACGCGACATCCCGCGCATGATCACCAACGCCAATGCATGGGCCACGGGCGCCACCGACCGGATCGATTTCGAACGGCTGGCCACGCGCACCAGGCTGTGCGCGGACGCGCTCACCGACGCCGACTTCGCGAAGAAGTACGGGCTCCCCAACATCAACGCGAGCATTGCGGGCCTCTGGCTCAAGGAGGCGGAAGCGGCGCTGCGCGACAATGAAACCACCGTCGCCTTCGTCCCGATGGAAAACCTGGCCGGCCCGGACAGCTACCTTGCGGCGCTGCGCGCGAAGGGATACAGCATCGAGGCCCCCTGATGGTCGCGCGCCGCGATGCACGGGAAGGCGCGCCCGCCCGCCTGGCCGGCGTGGCCGCGGTCGTGCTGTTCCACGGCTGCGTCGCGCTCGCCCTGCTGTCGAATCCGGCGCAACGCGGCGGACCCGACGCGGCGGAGCAGGTCGTCGTGGTCGACTTCATCGAGAAGGCGAAGGAAGCCGCGCCGCCGCCGGCAAGCGCCGATGCGCGCCACCGCCGGCGCCGTCCGGCGCCCGCCAGGGTGGCTGACGGCGCGCCGGCGCCTGCGCCCACTCTGCCATCGCGCCGGGCCGCGGAAGACGCCGTGGACACCGGGCACCCATTGCAACTGGACCTGCCGGCGACGGCCATCCGCATCCCCGACGATCCGCTGCGCCGGGCGGATCGCGACGCGCTGGATCGTCCGGAACGCATCCACTTCGCGATCGCGGACCGCTCGCTCGCGGGCACGCTGCAACGGATGGCGCAGGCGCGCGCCTGCGGCGAACTGCGCAGCGCGCTCCGGCGGTCGCCGAACAGCGAGGCCGCGATCCGCAAATCGATGGAACGCTATCGTTGCGACGGCTGAGTCATCGAGCCGCCACCCGCAGGTCGACGACATGGCCGGGGGCGCCCAGGGAAGGATCCCTTTCGATCGCGCCGACCAGCGTTTCCAGCTCGCCGGCGCCGGCCAGGCGCGCCGTCGCGCCGACCGCGAGGTGCTGGCGCACGTGTTGCCAGTAGAGCAGCTGGCCCGACATGCACTTTTCGAAAGCGACGAAGATCGCCCGCGTCACTGCGTAATCCATGACTTTCGTCGCCTCTGCCGACGCGACGCCGGCATGGGGCCAGGGATGATCGATGCGCGCACCGAAGCAGGTCCTGAATCCGAGGTGCCCGCCGGGCGTGGCGACCGCCGGCAGGATCCACGCGCCGGTCTTGCGTGCCAGGACCGCGGTGCCGAGCATCACGTTGGTCAGCTTCCCGCAGAACGGCACCATCATCGTCGCGTCCTCGTCGCGGAACGCGTCCGGCATGATGAAGACCACCTCGCCCGCCTTGAGCGCCCGGATCGCACGGGCCAGGCCCTGGCGCGTGTCGTGGATGACCTCGATCCCGGCGGCGCTGTCGCAGCAGAGCATGCGGTGGAGGTTGTCGAAGGCTTCGTTGCCCTTGTGCGTCGCGGGCTGGCCGTAGAACACCAGCACCTTGCGGTGCCTGGCCACGACGTGGGCGAGCGCGGTCATCGCCAGGATGTAATGCCCGTGGTGCGGGATCGCCACCAGCACGCCGGTGTCGGAGGCCGCGATGGCGGCTGCGGCCGCGTAGTCCGTCCGGTCGGAGGCCGCAAGGAGGCGGGCCGCCTTCCCTGCGTCGAGTCCGCGCACCGCGCCGGCCACCAGCGATTTCTGCAGGTACCAATGGTAGTAGTGTCCGAAGCGCGCGCCGCTGGCGGCGCAGGCCTCCCGCAGCAGGCGCGCGTCCTCGTCCGTGAGCGGCAGGTGGAGCCAGTCCTCGACGCGCCGGGAGCGCGCCGACAGCAGCTTCAACGGCGCGGCAAGCGCGGCCAGCAGGTGCGGCCGGCTCACGATGCGCACGCCCGCGGGATGCGCGCTTCGAGCGCTGCGATCCTCGCCATGAAGTCGCCGCACTCGGCGCTGTCCGGTTGCGCCGCGAAGACGTCCGCGACGCAGGACCGCAGGTAGCGGAGCTTCCGCATTGCTGCGTTCGCGCGGAATGCGGGTTCGCGTTGCGATTGCGCATGCCGCCAGGACCAGTCCTCGCCCAGTCGGCGGCAACTGTCCAGGTGGGCCACCAGCGCGCCGGCGACGGCTTCGATGGACTCGGCGCCCTCGAGGAGGCGATTGCGTTCGCTGCCCCAGACCGCAAGCCGATAACCGTATCCGTCGGCGAGGATGAAACCGGCCGGCGAGACGTGGAGATCGCGCTCCGCGCACCGCACCAGCAGCGTTGCATGCGCCGGTCCGGCAAGCTGGTCTTCGAACAGCACGATCACGCGAGGCCGGGCGCCTTCCCGCAGCCGGGCCAGGATCGCCGCCGGCGCCGCGGCACCCGCGACTTCCGCGCCCGCCACCCAGAGGTCGCCCGCCGACGCAGCGGCGACGACCCTGTCCAGCACGCGTTCGGTGGTGGGCAGGACGAATGCGGTCGGATGTGTTGGCGCTTCGGGCCCTGCCAGCGCCATCCGCAGCAACGATTCGAGCGTTTCCGGCATCGGTTGCCAATCCATGGCAATGGGAAAGCGCCGGAGGGAAGCCAGGCTTCCCTCCGGCACGACCGTCACTGCGGCGGCTGCGGCGGCGTCGGGTAGTTGTTGCTGCTGCAGCAGTCGCTGCCGATCTCGGCGAGGCTGAGGTTGCCCAGCGCGTGGTGGAACGAGTCCAGCACGCCGGCGTGGACGTTGTGGTCCAGCAGCCCGGCCTCGAGCATATGGGTCAATGCTTGCATCGTGTTGTTACTCCTGTTGTAAGGACCCACCCTCCTGGGTGCGGCCATCCGGAAAATTCCCGGATCCCCTGGCGACCAGCCGGCCAACTTCGGCTGGTGCATGTCGTGATTATAGGGAAAAACCTGCGCGCATTCAGCCTGCGCGGCGGTGGTAGTCGACGAACTCGAACCCGAACCCGTGCCTGGCATCGGGCGCATGTGCTTCGCGGGCGTCGGCGCGCCACTGCGACGCATCGAATCGCGGGAACCAGGCATCGGCGCCCTGCACCTCCGTATCGACCCAGGTCAGGTGCATCCGCGCGGCCAGCGGCAGGGTTTCGGCGAACACGGCGCCGCCGCCGATCACGCAGGCCTCCGGCGCGTCGCGCACGGCATCGAGCGCCTGCGCCAGCGTCGCAAACGCTTCCATTCCCTCGAACGGTGCGCGGCCGCTGCGCGTCAGCACGAGATTGCGGCGTCCGGGCAGTGCGCGGCCCAGCGATTCGGCGGTGCGGCGGCCCATCAATACCGGCTTGCCGAGGGTGAGCGCCTTGAATCGCTTGAGGTCGTCGGGAAGGTGCCACGGCAGCGCATTGTCCTTGCCGATGGCATAGCCGCGATCCAGCGCGGCGACCAGCGACAGCGCGATCACACCGCCACCGGCGCCTTGATCGCGGGCAGCGGGTCGTAGCCCTCGATCGCGATGTCGTCGTACGTGAAATCCTCGAGCGAGGCCACCGCGGGGTTCAGGCGCAGCGAAGGCAGCGGCCGCGGCGTGCGCGACAGCTGCTCGCGCGCCTGCTCGAAGTGGTTCGAATACAGGTGCGCGTCGCCGAGCGTGTGCACGAAATCGCCGACGCCGAGCCCGCACACCTGCGCCACCATGTGCGTGAGCAGCGCGTAGCTGGCGATGTTGAACGGCACGCCGAGGAAGATGTCGCCGCTGCGCTGGTACAGCTGGCAGCTCAGCTTGCCGTCGGCGACGTAGAACTGGAACAGCGCGTGGCACGGCATCAGCGCCATCTTCGGCAGGTCGGCGACGTTCCAGGCGCTCACGATCAGCCGCCGCGAATCCGGGTTGCGCCGGATCTCGTCGACGACCCATCGCACCTGGTCGATCTCGCTGCCGTCGGTGCCGACCCAGCGCCGCCACTGCTTGCCGTAGACCGGGCCGAGTTCGCCGGCGTCGTCGGCCCACTCGTCCCAGATCGACACCTTGTTGTCGCGCAGGTAGGCGATGTTGGTCTCGCCCTTCAGGAACCACAGCAGCTCGTGCACGATCGAGCGCAGGTGCAGCTTCTTGGTCGTGACCAACGGGAAGCCTTCGCCCAGGTCGAAGCGCATCTGCCAGCCGAACACGCTGCGCGTGCCGGTACCGGTGCGGTCGGACTTCTCCGTGCCGTGCTCGAGGACATGCTGCAGGAGTTCGAGGTATTGCTTCATGGGGCCGCGGGGGCCAGCGTCGGCGAACGCCGCGACAGCCACAGCCAGAACAGGCCGAGCGCGATGAGCGGCAGGCTCAGCAGCTGGCCCATCGTCACCCAGCCCAGCGCCAGGTAGTCGAGCTGCATGTCGGGCACGCGCACGAATTCCACGGCGAAACGGAAAACCCCGTACATCAGCGCGAACAGGCCGGCCACCGCGTAGCGCGGCCGCGGCTTGCGCGAGTACCACCACAGCACCGCGAACATCACCAGGCCTTCCAGCGCCGCTTCGTACAGCGGCGAGGGATGGCGCGCGAAACGGTCCAGTGCGCCGCTGGCGTGCAACGCCTGCAGCTGCGCCGCGGGCAGGTTCGCCAGCTGCGGTTCGGCGCCGGGGAAGATCACGCCCCAGTCGCCGCCGGTGTACTTGCCCCACAGTTCGCCATTGATGAAATTGCCCATGCGGCCGAAGAACAGGCCGGGCGGCACCAGCGGTGCGATGAAGTCGCCCACGTCGAAGAAATGCAGCTTCTGCCGGCGCGCCCACATCCACGTCGCGACGCACACGCCGACCAGGCCGCCGTGGAAGCTCATGCCGCCTTCCCAGATCTTCAGCGCCTGCAGCGGATCGTGCAGGTAGACCGGCAGGTCGTAGAACAGGATGTAGCCCAGGCGCCCGCCGAGGATGACCCCGAGCATGCCGTAGAACATCAGGTCGCCGAACGCGGCCTCGTCGACGCCCGGCAGGCGGCCGGCGCGGATGCGCAGGCGCCCGAGCCACCAGGCGGTGGCGAAGGCGAGCAGGTACATGATCCCGTACCAGTGCACCGCCGGATGCAGGGTCGCCCCGAACACGGTGAATTCCGGGAATTGCAGGGCGATCGGGTCGAGCCGGTGCAGCCAGGGCGCCATCGGCGGCTCCGCGGTGAAGGACCGCCCTATTGTGCCGCAAGGGTCAGGACAGGTGCGGCAGGTCCGGCAGCTCGTTCTCGTCGATGTCGCCGGGCTGGCGCGGGAAATGGCGCGCCAGCAGGTCCGAGGCCGCGGCGATGCCGGCGACCGCGGCGCCCTCGGCGTCGCCCGCGCGCAGGCGCTCTTCCATCAGCGCGCAGATGCCGCGCCACTGCTCGTCGCTGGCGAGACCGGCGAGCCCGCGGTCGGCGACGATTTCGATGCGGCGGTCGGCGAGCAGCAGGTACAGCAGCACGCCGTTGTTCGCGGCAGTGTCCCACACCCGCAGGCGCGCGAACGCGGCCTGCGCGCCGGAACGCGCATCGCCGCCGGCGAGCAGCGCGCGCCAGGGCAATGCGGCGTCCACCGCGAAGCACACTTCGCCGCGATGGCGCGCCTCGCCCGCGGCGACCGCCGCGGCGATGCGCTGCAGCGAATCTTCCGGGAAACGGCGCGCGGCCGACGGCGCAAACAGGTGGCGCAACAGGCGCGAGGCCATGCTCGGCAGGTCCATGCTCACCAGCCTCCGGAGGCGCCACCGCCCCCGCTCATGCCACCGCCGCCCGACCAGCCGCCGCCTCCGCCGAAGCCACCGCCGCCGAAACCGCCGCCACCCCAGCCTCCGCCACCGAAGCCGCCCCAGCCGCCGTGCTTCGCAAAGCGGCCGCTGGGCGCGTGGGCCAGGCCGAGCAGGAGACCGATCACCGCGCCCGCCCCGCCGACCAGCACGGCCTGCGCGATGAGGAAGGCGACACCGCCGGCCGCGCCCGCGCCGACGATCGCGCGCAGCGGTGCCGGCGCACGCGAGAAGATTCCGCGCGCGAACTGCGCGACGATGAACGCGACCAACAGCGCGAAGATCCAGTCGCCGCCGGAGCCCCCGCCCTCGGGGCGGTTGTCGGCCACGGGCGCGGGCAGCGCCTCGCCGTCGATGAGCTTCACCAGCACGCCGGTGGCATCGACGAGCCCGCCGCCGTAGTCGCCGGCGCGGAATTTCGGCGCCATGTACTCCTGGATGACGCGCGCGGCGGTCGCGTCCGGGATCGCGCCCTCGAGGCCGTAGCCGGGCTGGATGCGCGCGCGGCGGTCGTCCTTCGCGACCAGTACCAGCAGGCCGTCGTCCACGCCCTTGCGACCGAGCTTCCACTGGTCGTAGGCGCGCTGCGCGTACTGCGCGATGTCTTCCGGCTGCGTCGTCGGCACGACCAGCACCTGCAGCTGGCTGCCCTTGCGCTGCTGCAGGTCCAGCGCCTGCCGGACGAGCTGCTCGCGTTGCGGTTGCGACAGCGTGCCGGTGGTGTCGACGACCGGCGAATCAAGCGCCGGGATCGGCGCCAGCTGTTGCGCGAACGCCGGCCATGCCGCTGCGCAGAGCGCAACGGCGAGCAGGACTGCTCGCGCGAACCGCAGCAAGCGTCAGCCCGCTGGCACGGGTTGCGGCGCTGCGGGCGCGGACGGCGCCGCCGCTGGCGTGGCAGCGGGCGCTGCCGGGACGGAGGGCGGTGCCGGCGGCGCGCCGAAGTCCACGGTCGGCGCCTGCTGGATCGCGGCCTCGTTTTCCACGCCGAAGTTCGGCTTCACCGCATATCCGAACATCTTCGCGGTGAGGTTCACCGGGAAGCGCCGGATGTAGGTGTTGTAGTCCTGCACCGCGGCGATGTAGCGCTGGCGCTCCACCGTGATCCGGTTCTCGGTGCCTTCCAGCTGCGCCTGGAGTTGCAGGAAGTTCTGGTCGGCCTTCAGCTGCGGATAGTTCTCGCTGACGACGAGCAGCCGGCCGATCGCGCCCTGCAGTTCGCCCTGCGCCTGCTGGAACTGCTGCAGCGACGCCGGATCGTCGGCATTGACGTTGATGCTGCCGACCTTCGCGCGCGCATTCGTCACCTCGGTGAAGACGCGCTCCTCGTGGCTGGCGTAGCCCTTCACCGTCGCCACCAGGTTCGGCACCAGGTCGGCGCGGCGCTTGTAGACGTTGATGACCTGCGACCAGGCCGCGGTCACGGCCTCGTCCTTGGACTGGATCTGGTTGTAACCGCAGCCGCTCAGGAAGGCGGCGAGCAAGAGGACCAGCAGGATGCGCATGGCGGACTCCGTTGAGCCCCGCGGGCGCGGGGAGGTCGCCACCATTGCAGCACCGGCGCGAAGCCGGCGCAACGGCCCGCGCGTCGCGTCAGCCGTCGCCGATCCGCCGGCGCGCGCGGCGCTTGGCCCAGAGGTTCAGGCCCTCGACCGCCGCCGAGAAGCCCATCGAGCCGTAGATGTAGCCCTTCGGCACGTGGATCTCGAGGCCCTCGACCACGAGGTAGGCGCCGATCAGCACGATGAAGGCCAGCGCCAGCATCTTGATCGTCGGGTTGTTGTCGATGAAGCGGCCCAGCGGCGCGGCGGCCAGCAGCATCACCGCGACCGCGAGCAGGATCGCCGCGACCATCACCGGCACGTACTGGTCGGCCATGCCGACCGCGGCGATCACCGAATCCAGCGAGAACACGATGTCGATCACCGCGATCTGCGCGATCACCGCCATGAAGGAGGTCGCCGGGCGCGCATGTACGTCCTCGGCCTCGGGCTCGCCCGCGAGCTGGTCGCGGATCTCCATCACGCCCTTGAAGACCAGGAAGATGCCGCCGAGCAGCAGCACCAGGTCGCGCACCGAAAAGCCCCTGCCGAACAGCGTGAACAGGTCGGCCTTCATGTGCGCCAGGTAGGCGAGCGTCAACAGCAGCGCGACGCGGGTGACGCAGGCGGCGGCGATGCCGAAGCGGCGCGCGCGCTCGCGCTCGGACAGCGGCAGCTTGCTCACCGCGATCGAGATGAACACCAGGTTGTCGATGCCGAGGACGATCTCGATCGAGCTGAGGGTGACCAGCAGGATCCAGGTCTGCGGGTCGGCAAGCATCGCGAGGGTCATCGAACGGCGTATCCGGGGATTGGGGGTGGTGTCGCGGGCATCAGGCGAAGCGCGGCCAGAGTACGAGGGCCCAGGTGGCGATGACGTTGATCATCAGCACGAACACGGCGGCCGAGCCCATGTCCTTGGCGCGGCCGGCCAGTTCGTGGTGTTCGGCGCCGTAGCGCTCGATCACCGCCTCGATGGCGGAATTCAGCAACTCGATCGCCAGCACCAGCAGGCAGCTGCCCAGCAGCAGCGCGCGCTCGACGCCGTTGGCGCCCAGGACCAGTGCCATCGGCCCCAGCACGACCAGCAGGTAGACCTCGAGCCGGAACGAGGACTCGTGCAGCCAGGCGGCGCGCAGGCCTTGCAGCGACCACTTGGTCGCCAGCAGGATGCGGCCGGGACGCCGCGGCAGGTGCCCGATTTCGTCGGCCATCAGCCCCGCCCCGCGGAAACCACGACGCGATGGCGCGGGAGGGCGTTCTGGGCCAATGTCGGCGGGGGAGTCGGCATCCCCCGATTTTGCCACAATCGGTTTTGTCACAATGGGGACCGGGGCCCGCTTGGGGCGCAGGGGAGCGACACCATGGACGCCAGCCAGCCACAGGCCCGCTCGAAGGCCTTCCGGACCATCTTCCTGATCGAGCTGTGGGAGCGCTTCGGCTACTACGGCATGGCGGCGCTGCTGGTCCTTTTCATGGTCCAGAGGCTCGGTTTCGACGACGCCCGCGCCAACCTGACCTGGGGCGCCTTCGCCGCGCTGGTCTATGCCATGCCGGCGATCGGCGGCTGGGTCGGCGACCGGATCCTGGGCACGCGCCGCACGCTGCTGCTGGGCACTGCCGCGCTGGCCCTGGGCTACGCGCTGATGGCGGTGCCGCGCGACGCGATGCTGTACATCGCGCTGGGCACGGTGGTCGTCGGCAACGGCTTGTTCAAGGCGAACTCGGCGAACATGGTCCGCCGCATCTACGAAGGCGACAGCGCGCGCATCGATGCGGCGTTCACCTGGTACTACATCGCGGTCAACGTCGGCTCGACGATGTCGCAGCTGCTCACGCCGTGGATCGGCGCGCGGTACGGCTGGCACGCGGCGTTCGCGGTGTGCTCGATCGGGCTGTTGCTGGGCCTGGCGAACTATGCGCTGCTGCGGCGCACGCTCCACGGCGTCGGCTCGACGCCCGACGAGCAGCCGGTTCGCTGGAAGGCGCTCGCCGCCGTGCTCGCGGGCGCGGTCCTGCTCGTGTTCGTGGTGGCGGCGGTACTGCAGCACCGCGAAGTCGCCGTCGCGCTGGTGTACGCAGCCTGCATCGCGGTGCTCGCCATCTTCGCCTGGCTGATCGCGCGCGGCCTGCCGTCCGAGCGTGCCGGCCTCGTCGCAGCCCTGGTGCTGACGCTGCAGGTGGTGCTGTATTTCATCTTCTACCAGCAGATGACGACATCGCTGACGCTGTTCGCGCTGCGCAACGTCGACTGGCAGCAGTCGCTGTTCGGCATCCACCTGTTCACCTGGATCCCGGCGCAGTACCAGGTGCTGGATCCGATCTGGATCTTCATCCTCGGGCCGCTGCTGGCGACGCTGTACACGCGGCTGGGCCGCAGCGGGCGCGACCCGTCGATCGCGTCGAAGTTCGCGCTCGGCTTCGCGATCGTCGCCGCGGGCTTCTTCGTGTTCGCCTTCAGCGGCGCCAGCGCCGTCGAGGGCCGCGTCTCGTCCTGGTACATGGTGTGGGGCTACGCGTTGCTCGCGCTCGGGGAATTGCTGGTCAGCGGGCTCGGGCTCGCCGTGATGGCGCGCTACGTGCCGGCGCGGATGGGCGGCTTCATGATGGGCGCCTATTACGTCGGCGTCGGCGTGTCGCAGTACCTGGGCAGCGTGGTGGCGAATTACGCGAGCGTGCCGGACGGCGTGACGGATCCGGTGGCGACGTTGCCGATCTACACGGGGTTGTTCCTGCACCTGGGCTACGCGGCCTGCGGGGCGGCGCTGCTGGCGATCCTGCTGCTCCCGCTCCTCCGCCGCCTCGCCCGCACCCACGCCGCCTCCGCCGCTTGAGCATCGCCTTCGGGGCTGGGCGGTGAGCGCGGGCAGGGACTTCCGGGGGACGCCGTGAATACGTCCATGCAGGCTCTTCGGCGCCATCCATGGCGCCGACGCCCCCGGAAGTCCCCACCCGCGCTCACCGCCCCTGCACGCTGCCGATTCTCGCTCTGAACTGAAAGAAGCGGGGAGCCAAGCTTGGCGCGGCGGCGTGACGGCGTGTGTGTGGGCCGAGCGGGCCATGGATGGCCCGCGCCCGCGGAGTGAGTCCTGGACGACTCGTCGACGCGGCGGACCACACGCACGTCGTCGCGTCGCCCAGCCCCGGAGGCGATCACCGCTTCCGTCTGCCAGCGCCGAAGCGACTGAAACACTGCGTCAGGACTGGCGAAGGGCTTCGATGGGGTCGAGCTGGGAGGCCTTGCGCGCGGGGTAGTAGCCGAAGAACAGGCCGGTCGCGATCGAGAACGCCGCGGCGAGCCCGACGACCTGGCCGTTCAGGGCCACCGGCAGTTCGCTGAACTTGCCGACCAGCAACGCGCCGACCACGCCGATCGCGATGCCGATGACGCCGCCGATCAGCGAGATCAGCATCGCCTCGGCGAGGAACTGCCGGCGCACGTCCTTCGGGCCCGCGCCCACGGCCATGCGCAGGCCGATCTCGCGGATGCGCTCGGTGACCGACACCAGCATGATGTTCATGATGCCGATGCCCCCGATCACCAGGCAGATGGTCGCAACCGCGCCGAGCAGCTTGGACATCAGGTTGGTGGTCGCGGTGCGGGTGGCCACGATCTCGCTGATGTTGCGCACGGTGAAGTCGTCGTCCGCGCCGGGCTTGATCTTGTGGCGTTGGCGCAGCAGGCCCTCGACTTCGGTCTGCGCGTAGGTCAGGTCGCGCGCGTCGCCGACGGTGAGCGCGATCTGCATCACCGCGCCGGGCGGCAGGCCCATGGCGCCAAGCAGGCGGCGGCGGCCGGTTTCCATCGGCACCATCACCACGTCGTCCTGGTCCTGGCCGAAGCCGCCCTGGCCCTTCGCCTCGAGCGTGCCGACCACGGTGAACGGCACGCGCCCGAGCCGGATCGTTTGCCCGACGCCGCTGTCGTCGCCGAACAGCGTGCGCCGCACGGTGTCGCCGATCACCACTTCCTTGGCTGCGCTGCCGTAGGCCTGCGCGTCGAAGGCGGCGCCCTGGGCGATCTTCCAGTCGTTGATCGCGAACCAGTCGGGCTCCACGCCCTGCCAGCTGGTGGAGGCGTTGTTCTCGGCGTACACGACCTGGGTGTTGCCGCGCAGCGAGCCGGCGACGTACTGCACTTCCGGGATCTCGTTGCGGATCGCGCCGACATCGCCTTCGGTGAGGGTGAAGAAGCTGCTCGAACTCATGCGCGCGCCGCCCGGGCCCCGGCGCGAGCCGGGCGAAACGTCGAGGCGCTGCGAGCCCAGGCCCGACACGAGCTTGTCGATCTCGCGCTGCGTACCCTGCCCCACCGAGACCATCACGATGACGGCGGCGATGCCGATGATCACGCCGAGCGAGGTCAGCGCGCTGCGCATCCAGTTGCCGCGCAGCGCGAACACCGCGGTGCGCAGGATATCGATCAGCGTCATGGCGCGGTTCCCTGGGCGTGCGGCTTGCCTTCCTGCAGCCGGCCTTCGTGCAGCATGCCATCGTGCATCACGTAGGTGCGGTCGGCGTGCGCGGCGACCTCGGCGTCGTGGGTGATCAGCACGACCGTGTGGTCCTCGTCGCGCAGGCGCTTGAACAGCGCGAGGATCTCCTCGCCGGTTTTCGAATCGAGCGCGCCGGTCGGCTCGTCCGCGAGCAGGATCGGCGGGCGGTTGATCAGCGCGCGCGCGATCGCGACGCGCTGCTGCTGGCCGCCGGACATCTCGCTCGGGCGATGGCCGGTGCGATCGCCCAGGCCGACGGCCGCCAGCGCTTCGCGCGCCATGTCGAGGCGGTCCGCGTGCGGGACGCGCGCATAGCCCAGCGGCATCGCCACGTTGTGCAGCGCGTCCATCCGCGGCAGCAGGTTGAAACCCTGGAACACGAAACCGATCTTGTCCCGGCGAAGCGCGGCCAGCGCTTCCTTGTCGAGGGTCGCGACATCGACGCCATCGCATTCGTAGGTGCCGCTGGTGGCCGTGTCGAGGCAGCCGATCAGGTTCATCAGCGTCGACTTGCCGGAACCCGACGGCCCCATGATCGCGATGAACTCGCCGCGCCGCACTTCGAGGTCGACGCCGCGCAGCGCAACGACCTCGGCCGGCGTGCCCTCGGCGTAGACCTTGCCCAGCCCGCTGGTGCGGACGACGGGCGTGGACGTGGCGCTCATTGCGCCGGCGCCGCTGCCGGACCCGCCGCGCGCTCGCCGGTGACCAGCTGATCGCCGGCCTTCACGTCGCCGGAAATCTCGGTGTCGGTGCCGTCGCTGGCGCCGATGCGCACCATCGTCTTCTGCGGCTTGCCGTCGACGAGCTTGTACACGGCGGCGCGCGTGGCGCCGACGAGCGCGGAGACCGCCGAATCCCACTGCGCGCGCTGCGCATCGGTGAGGCTGGCGCGGAACTGCGCGAAATCCTGCTGGAAGCGATCCATCATGCGCTGGCGCATCTGCGCCTGCATCTGCCCGCCGCCGCCACCACCGCCGCCGAAACCGCGGCCTCCACCGAACAGCGCGTTGCCCTGCGGGCGCGGCGCGGCCTGGCGCGCGGCCTGGCGCTGCTTGATCGCCTCGGCGGCCGCGTCGAACGCCGCCTGCTGCTTCGCGTCGAGGCCGAGCCCGGTCGCCGTGCGCGCGAGGTCATCGATCACGCCCGAACCGCCACCACCGCGCGGCCCGGCCTGCGGCGCGCCGGCCGCCGCACTGTCGTCCTCGTTGGCCGGCTTGTAGCGCAGCGCGGCGTTGGCCACCTTCAGCACGTCGGCGCGCTTGCTGACCTCGATCTCCGCATTGACGGTGAGGCCGGGCAGCAGCGTGCCGTCGCTGTTGTCGACGGTGACGACCACCGGATAGGTGACGACGTTGCTCGTCGTGGTCGCCGACATCCGCACCTGGTCGACGATGCCGCGGAACTGCCGGTTCGGGAACGCATCGGCGGTGAACGTCACCACCTGGCCGTTGCGGACCTGGCCGATGTCCGATTCGTCCACGGCCAGCTCGATCTTCATCTTCGACAGGTCTTCGGCGATCGTGAACAGTTCGGGCGCCTGCAGGCTGGCCGCGACCGTCTGGCCGGGCTCGATCGTGCGGGTCAGGATCACGCCGTCCACGGGCGAGCGGATCACGGTGCGGTTGAGGTTCACCCGCGTGGTCTGGGTCGAAGCCGTCTGCTGGCGGATCTGCGCCTGCGCGGCATTGACCTGCGCTTGTGCCTGCTCGAGCGCCGCACGCGCCAGGTCCACGTCGCTCTTCGCGACGAGCTGCTGGCCGCCGAGCGAGGCCTTGCGGTCGTAGTCGAGCTTCGCGTTCCGCAGCGACGCCTGCGCCTGCCGCAGCTGCGCCTGCGCGCTGGCGACCTGCGCGTTGCCCTGCTCGATCTGCGCCTCGTAGGTGCTGGGATCGATCTTCGCGATCACCTGGCCCTTGGTCACCTTGTCGTTGAAGTCCGCCAGCACGTCGGTCACCTGGCCGGACACCTGGCTGCCGACGGTGACGGTGGAGATCGCGCTCAGCGTGCCGGTGGCGGAAATCGCCACGCGGATGTCGCCGCGCTCCACGGCCGTGGTCCGATAGCCGCCGGCGTCGTCGGCCTTGCGGTGCATCCACCACCAGCCGGCCGCCAGCACGAGCACGCAGGCGACGACGATGGCGATGGCTCGACGCGGACCGGGCTTGCCGGCAGCGGGACGACGGGTGGACATGGTCGGATGGATCCGTGCGGGGGAGTCGCCAAGCCTAACGCGCGCGGACGCAGCCGGTTGACCGTGGCGCAGTCCACGGTCCGGCGGGCTTCAGCCGCGAGGTTTCCCGAAGCGGATCGTCGCGACCGTCCCGCGTCCCGGCTGGCTGTCGAGGATCACCGGCCAGCCGAAGCGATCACCGAGCCGGCGCACGATCGACAGGCCCATGCCCTTGCCGGTGATCCGGTCGGGCTCGGCGCGGTAGAACGGATCGAACGCGCGCTGCAGCGCATCGGCGGACATGCCGATGCCGGTGTCGGCGACGACCACGCGATCCTCCTCGATCCGGACCTCGACGCGGCCGCGCTCGGTGAAGGTGCAGGCGTTGGCCAGCAGGTTGCGCAGCATCACCGCGAACACGCGCGGCGCCGCGTACAGCGATGGCGAGGCCAGTTCCGCGACCACCAGTTCCACCGGCTTGTCGCCGAGCAGCGCACGGGCGTTGGCGACCTCCTCGGCGACGACGTCGCGGACCGCGAATTCCTCGCGCTGCGGTTCGACGTCGGCCTCGCGGGCGAGGATCAGGAAGGCGTCGATCACCGATTCCATGTCGCGACCCGAACGCTGGATCCGCGCCAGCGAGCGGCGCGCGCGCTCGGGCAGGTCGGAATCGCCCTCGAGCAGGTCGCTGGCGACGCGGATCACGGTGAGCGGGGTGCGCAGCTCGTGGCTGGCATCGCGGGTGAAGTCGCGCTCGCGGCGCACGAAGGCGCGCATGCGCTCGGCCATGCGCTGCAGCGCGCCAGCGAGGTGGCGCGCCTCGGGGCCTGCGTCCGGCGGCAGGCGATCCGGGCCGAGCACGGTCGGATCCGGATCCATCGGGTCCCACTCGCGGACCGCGCGCGCGATCCAGTCCAGTGGCGCGACGATGCGCTTGGCGTTGCGATAGGTGAACAACGCGCTCGCGGCCAGCGCCAGCAGCGCCAGCAGCACGGGCGCCGCGACCATCTGCGCCGAGCGCAGGTTCGCTTCGCTGCGCGGGTAGGACAGCACCAGGCGCGTGTCGCCGCGCACGTCCACCATCGCGATCTGGTGCTCGAGCAGGTGCATGCCCGGCGGCAACGCGCGCAGGCCTTGCGGGATCGGGGAATCGTCGCTGCCGGCGGCGACATAGCCGCGCAGGCGCGACTCGAAGGGCGGTTGCCAGGCCGGGTCCGTCGCGCGTCGCTGCCAGAAGAAGTCGACCTCCTCCTGCAAGGCGTGCCGCGCGATCTCCTGCCGCGCCAGGATCACCGTCACCCACGTCCCGGACACGATCACCAGGCTGGCGATCGCGACCTGGAGCATGAACGCCAACCGCAGCCTGCGCGGCAACCCCTCCGCCATGATTCCCCCGCCCCCGGATGCCTCCGGCTCAGGCCGGCGGCTGTTCGATGTCGGCGATACGATAACCCGCGCTCTGCACCGTGTGCAGCAACGGCTTGTCGTACGGCTTGTCGATGGTCTTGCGCAGGTTGTACAGGTGGCTGCGCAGCGTGTCCGAATCCGGCAGGCCGTTGCCCCAGATCTCGCGCTCGATCTCCTGGCGGCTGACCACGCGCGGCGATTCGCGCATCAGGATGGTCAGCAGCTTCAGCCCGATCGGCGAGAGCTGCAGTTCGACGCCGCCGCGGGTGGCGCGCAGGCTGGCCGGATCGAGCACCAGGTCGGCGACCTTGAGGACCTCGGAACCGACCTGGCGACGCTCGCGGCGGATCAGCGCGCGCAGGCGCGCCTCGAGTTCCTGGATCGCGAACGGCTTGGTCAGGTAGTCGTCGGCACCGACCGACAACCCCGTGAGCTTCTCGTCGAGCGTGTCGCGCGCGGTGAGCATCAGCACGGGCGTGGACTTGCGCGCTTCCTCGCGCAGGCGCTTGCACACCTCGACGCCGTCCAGGCGCGGCAGCATCAGGTCCAGCACGACCACGTCGTAGCTGTTCTCGGAAGCGAGCCGGTAGCCGTCGAGGCCGTCGGAGGCGTAATCGACCTCGAAGCCACGCCCCTCGAGGTACTCGCCCACCATCTCGGAAATATTGCGGTTGTCCTCGACGATCAGGACCAGGCCAGCGGGGTCTTGGGCGGTGCGCGTCATGGAATGCTCCTTGGGTGGGGTTCTTCAGCTTTGTGAAAGGTGCCCGTCCGGGGGTGGAATCCATGTGAAGGCGCTAGGCTGGCGCCCCCAGGACCCCTGTTCCAAGGCCCCCGCCCATGCCCGCCGCCCTCCTCGACCGCTTCCTGCCCGTGCTCCTGCTGCTGGGATCCAACGTCTTCATGACCTTCGCCTGGTACGGGCACCTGAAGTACAAGTCGACGCCGCTGGTCTTCGCGATCCTGGCCAGCTGGGGCATCGCGTTCTTCGAATACACGCTGCAGGTGCCGGCCAACCGCCTCGGCAGCGCGGTGTACAGCGCGCCGCAACTCAAGGGCATGCAGGAAGTGATCACGCTGGTCGTGTTCGCCGCGTTCTCCGCGTGGTACCTCGGCCAGCCGCTGAAGTGGAACCACTGGGCGGGATTCGCGCTGATCGCGGTGGCGGCGTGGCTCATCTTCCTGGAGTGAGCCGAAGGCATCAAAGCCTGACGCGGCCGCGCAGGACGTCGGCGAACATCACCCAGTCGCCCGCGAACGAATAGAACGGATGGCGGAACGTCGCGGGACGGTTCTTCTCGAAGAAGAAGTGGCCGATCCAGGCGAAGCCGTAGCCGCAGGCGAGCGCGGCGAGCAACCACCAGGCGTTGCGCGTGGCGATCGCGCCCGCGACGAGGCCGAGCACGCCGCAGCTGCCGAAGAAATGCAGCCTGCGCGAGGCGCGGTTGGCGTGCTCGGACAGGTAGAACGGATAGAACTCGCGGAAGCTGGCGAAACGACGCATGCGATGTCCCCTCGGCATGGGCTGCCGCCGAAGCGCGCGCCCCGTCAGGCGCGCTCGGCGAGCTTGGCCCGGACCCAGTATGCCTCCTGCGCGTCGAGCGACAGGTCCTTCAGGTGCACGCCTTCGGCCGCGGCCAGCGCCTCCATCGCCCGGAAGCGGCGCTCGAACTTGGCGTTTGCGCGCCGCAGGGCCGCGCCGGGGTCGACGCGTGCGTGCCTGGCCAGGTTGGCGCAGACGAACAGCAGGTCGCCGATCTCGTCCTCCAGCCGGTCCTGCGCGGCGGCATCGCCCGGGTCGGCGGCCACGGCGGCGAATTCCGCGCGCGCCTCGTCGATCTCCTCGTGCAGCTTGGCGACCACTGGTTCGGGACCGGGCCAGTCGAAGCCGACGGTCGCGGCGCGCTTCTGCAGCTTGATCGCGCGCTGCCACTCCGGGAGGCCGCGCGCGATGCCGGCGAGCGCGGACGCGTCGCCGTCGCCGGCAGCCTCGCGTTCGCCGCGCTTGAGCGCTTCCCACTCGCGCAGCTGCGCCTCGGCATCCGCCTCGCGGCCGGCGCCGGCGAACACGTGCGGGTGGCGGCGCACCATCTTGTCGACGATCGCGTCGACGACGCCGGCGAAATCGAACGCGCCCTGCTCTTCCGCCATGCGCGCATGGAAGACCACCTGCAGCAGCAGGTCGCCGAGTTCGTCGCGCAGGTCGGCCATGTCGCCGCGGTCGATCGCGTCGGCGACCTCGTAGGCTTCCTCGATCGTGTACGGCGCGATGGTCGCGAACGTCTGCGCCACGTCCCACGGGCAGCCGTCCTCCGGCTGGCGCAGCCGCGCCATGATCTCCAGCAACCCCCCGATATCCCCGTTTGCCGCCTTCATGCCAGCCACTCGCGCCAGGGCAGCGACGGGTCGCCGAGGGCGATGAAGTCGCCGTTGAGGATGGTGTCGCGCTGGTTGTAGCGCAGCGGGCGGCCGCGCGGGTCGAGCACCGCGCCGCCCGCGGCTTCCAGCACGCACTGGCCAGCGGCGGTATCCCACTCGCTGGTCGGGCCGAAGCGCGGATACGCGTCCATCGTGCCCTCGGCGAGGCGGCAGAACTTGAGCGAGGAGCCGACGCCGATCGCCTCGACTTCGCCCATCCGCGCCAGCACCGCCTCGGTGCGCGGATCGCGGTGCGAGCGGCTCGCGGCGACGCGCAGCGGCGCGGTCGCCGGCGTGCGCGTACGCACCGGAACATCACGGTCGCCTTCGCGGCGGAACGCACCGCGGCCGCGCTGGCCGTGCCAGAGCGCGCCGGTCACCGGTGCCTGCACGACGCCGAGCACGGCCTCGCCCTCGTCGATGAGCGCGATGTTGACGGTGAACTCGCCGTTGCGCTTCACGAATTCGCGCGTGCCGTCCAGCGGATCGACCAGCCACATGCGCGGCCACTGCCGGCGCAGCAGCGCCGGCACGTCCTGCGCCGATTCCTTGGACAACACGGGGATGCCCGGCGACAGCCGCTCCAGGCCCTCGACGATGCAGCGGTGCGCCGCGAGGTCGGCCGCGGTCAGCGGCGAATCGTCGTCCTTGCGCTGCACGTCGAACTCGCCTTCGTACACGCGCAGGATCTCGGCGGCGGCTTCCCGCGCCAGCGCGATGATGCCCTCGCGCAGCGCATCCAGCTGCTCAGCGCGCATGCCGCAGCCACTCCCGCGCCATGAACAGCGCGGCGACCGCGCGGCCTTCGGAAAAATCCTCGCGCAGCACCAGTTCGTGCAGCGCGTCGAGCTTCCACGGCACGACTTCCAGTTCCTCGGGTTCGTCGCCGGGCAAGCGCTGCGGATACAGGTCGCGCGCGAGCACGATGTCCGCTTCCTGGCTCATGTAGCGCGGCGACAGTGACAGGCGGCGCAGCAGGTGCAGGTCGCGCGCGCCGTAACCGGCCTCTTCCTGCAGCTCGCGATTGGCGGCTTCCAGGGCCGTCTCGCCCGGATCGATGCGGCCGGACACCAGGCCCAGCTCGTAGCGGTGCAGGCCGGCGGCGTATTCGCGCACCAGCAACACGGTGTCGTCGTCGAGCAGCGGCACCACGTACACCGCGCCATGGCCGCGGCCATGCAGGCGCCGGAACTGGCGGCGCTCGCCGTTGGAGAATTCCAGGTCGACGTGCTCGACGCGGTACGGGCCGCCGGCATCGTCGGCGGTCACGCCATGGATCGTGGGCAGGCGGCGTCCGCTCATCGCGGGCCCGCCGGTGCCGGCGCCGAAAGCGCGATAATGGACGGATGGCGGACGATGCGATCCATCCGGACATGATAAGCGCTGGCGATGGCGGGCGCTGGCGCGAACGCGACCTCGCGGTGTTGTGGCACCCCTGCACGCAGATGCGCGAACATCTGTCGGCGACGGTGCCGGGAGATGCCGGCCCGACCTTGCCGCTGGTGCCGATCGAGCGCGGCGAAGGCGCCTGGCTGGTGGGGCGCGATGGCCGCCGCTACCTCGATGCGGTCTCCAGCTGGTGGACCAACCTCTTCGGCCACGCCGAACCGCGCATCGGGGCCGCGATCGCGGCCCAGGCGGGCAAGCTCGAACAAGTGATCCTCGCCGGCTTCTCGCACGCACCGGCGGTGGAGCTGGCCGAGCGGCTGCTCGCCATCGCGCCCCGTGAAGCGGGCCGGGCGCCGCTGGCCAAGGTGTTCTACGCGGACAACGGTTCGGCCGGGGTCGAAGTCGCGTTGAAGATGGCCTTCCACTGGTTCCGCAATCGCGGCGAGCTGCGGCGCACGAAATTCGTCGCGCTGGAGAACGGCTACCACGGCGAAACGCTCGGCGCGCTCGCGGTCGGCGACGTGCCGCTGTACCGCCGGGTGTACGCGCCGCTGCTGGCCGAATGCCTGTTCGCGCCGAGCCCCGACGCCTGGTACGCCGCGCCACGCGAATCGGCCGAGGATTGCGCGCGCCGCGCCGCCGCCGCGCTCGGTGACCTGCTCGAGCGCCACGCCGGCGAGGTCTGCGCCTTCATCCTCGAGCCGCTGGTGCAGTGCGCCGGCGGCATGCGCATGCACCACCCGCTGTACCTGCGGCTGGCGCGCGAACTGTGCGATCGCCACGGCGTGATGCTCATCGCCGACGAGATCGCGGTGGGCTTCGGGCGCACCGGCACCCTGTTCGCCTGCGAGCAGGCCCCGCCCGCGCAGGCCGGCGGCGCGCCGGGCATCCAGCCCGACCTGCTGTGCCTGTCCAAGGGCCTGACCGGCGGCTTCCTGCCGCTGGCCGCGGTGCTGGCGACGCAATCCATCTACGATGGTTTCCTCGACGATTCGCGCGAGCGCGCCTTCCTGCATTCGCACAGCTACACGGGAAATCCGCTCGCCTGCGCGGCCGCGCTGGCGTCGCTGTCGATCCTCGAGGACGACCGCGTGGTCGAGCGCAATCGCGCCACCGCGGCGAAGATGGCGGCACTGGCCGCGCCGCTGGCGACGCTCCCGCACGTCGCCGACGTGCGCCAGGCGGGCATGATCGTGGCGTTCGAACTGGCGCGCGACGGCCGCCGCTCCACGCCGCCCGCAGGCAGGCCTTTCGATCCGTCGCTGCGCGTCGGCCTGCGCGCGTATCGCGCCGCGCTCGAGCGCGGCGTGGTCCTGCGCCCGCTCGGCGACATCGTGTACTGGATGCCGCCCTACTGCGTCGACGACGCGCAGCTCGCGCTGCTTGCGCGCGTCACCGCCGAGGCCATCGCGGAGGCCACCGCATGCGCATGACCCGCGTCCACGTCGAAGCACCGCTGGCGCCCGGCGCGCGCGTGGCGCTGCCCGAAGATGCCGCCACGCACCTGCAGCGCGTGCTGCGCCTGCAGCCTGGCGACCCTTGCGTGCTGTTCAACGGCGACGGCAACGATTACGAGGCGCGACTGCTCGCGGCCGGCAAGCGCGGTCACGAGGCCGAAGTCGTTTCGGTGCGGCCCGCCGCCGCCGCCGAATCCCCGCTGCGCATCGTCCTGCTGCAGGGCATCGCCCGCGGCGAGAAGATGGACTGGATCCTGCAGAAGGCCACCGAACTCGGCGTCTCGGGCATCGTCCCGGTGTCGAGCGAGCGCAGCGAAGTGCGCCTCGACGCGGCGCGCGCGGAGAAGCGCCTGGCGCACTGGCGCGGGATCGTCGCCTCGGCCTGCGGCCAGAGCGGGCGCGGCATGCTGCCGCCGGTGGCCGCGCCGCAGCCGCTGGCCGACGCGCTCGGCGTTCCGGGCCTGCCCGATGCGCGCTTCCTGCTCGATCCAGAAGCCAATGCTTCCATCGCGTCGATGCCGCCGCCCGGCGACGCGTGCGTGCTCGCGGTCGGCCCGGAAGGCGGCTGGTCGCCTCGCGATCGCGCGCAGCTGGAGGCCGCGGACTTCGCCGGCCTGCGCCTGGGGCCGCGCATCCTGCGCACGGAAACCGCGGGGATCGCCGCGATCGCGGCGTTGCAGGCCCGCTTCGGCGACCTGGGTTGAACGACGCGGGCTGAAGCCGGCGCGCTCGCTCGCGTCAGGCGGCGCGCTGCAGGCTCTCGCCGATCATCCGCTCGACCAGCTCGAGGTCCGGGACCAGCGCGTCGTCCTCGTTGAGCATCACCCGCGCATGCACGCCGTTGGGCAGCAGCGAGCGTTCGGACTGCTC
>DATJDY010000071.1:0-1873 GCA_035497155.1 Luteimonas sp. | reverse complement strand
GCGTTTCCGGCGCTGCTCTCGGCCATCATGCTGACGGCCATCTACGGCCCCGGGCTCGTGACCTCGATCGTCGCGATCGGCATCTTCAACATCCCGGTGCTGGCGCGCCTGACGCGCGCCGCGGCCAACACGGTCTGGTCGCGCGACTACGTGCTCGCCGCCCGCGCCTGCGGCAAGGGCAGCTGGCGCATCACCTTCGAGCATGTGCTGCCGAACATCCTGTCGGTGCTGATCGTGCAGGCCACGATCCAGTTCGCGATCGCGATCCTCGCCGAAGCGGCGCTGAGCTACCTCGGCCTGGGCACCCAGCCGCCGATGCCGAGCTGGGGGCGCATGCTCAACGAGGCCCAGGCCATGATGTTCCAGGCGCCGCAGCTCGCGCTCTGGCCCGGTATCGCGATCGCGCTGTCGGTGCTCGGGCTGAACCTGATGGGCGACGGACTGCGCGACCTGCTCGACCCGCGCCTGGCGCGAGCCCGATGAATGCGATGAACGCGATCGATCTTCCTCGCTCGCCCGTGGGCGCCGCGAGTCTCGCCCCATCGGACTCGGCCGCGCTGCTCGAAGTCCGCAATCTGCGCGTGCGCCTGAACACCTCGCGCGGCCCGGCCGACGCGCTGCGCGGCATCGACCTCGACCTGGCGCGCGGCGAGACGCTGGGACTGATCGGCGAAAGCGGCTGCGGCAAATCGATGACCGCGCTCGCGCTGATGGGGCTGCTGCCGGAGGGTGCGCGCGTGAGCGGCAGCATCCGTCTGGGCGGGCGCGAACTGGTCGGACTGCGCGACGCCGATCTGTGCCAGCTGCGCGGCAACCGCATCGGCATGGTGTTCCAGGAGCCGATGACGGCACTCAACCCGCTGCACACCGTGGGCGACCAGGTCGCCGAGCCGCTGCGGCTGCACCGCGGCATGGGCCGCAGCCAGGCGCGCGCCGAGGCGCTGCGCCTGCTCGACCGGGTGCGGCTGCCCAACGCCGCGCAGCGCCTGGATGCGTACCCGCACCAGCTCTCGGGCGGCCAGCGCCAGCGCGTGGGCATCGCGATGGCGCTGGCCTGCGGGCCCGACCTGCTGGTGGCCGACGAGCCGACCACCGCGCTCGACGTCACGATCCAGGGCGAGATCCTGGCGCTGATCGCCGAGCTGGTGCGCGACAGCGGCATGGCGCTGCTGCTGATCAGCCACGACCTGGGCGTGATGGCGCGCACCGTCTCGCGCCTGCTCGTGATGTACGGCGGCAGCGTGGTCGAGTCGGGCCCGACCGCGGCCGTGTTCGCCCGGCTTGCGCACCCCTACACGCGCGGCCTGTTCGCGGCCCGCCCGCGTTTGGGTGCGCCGCGCGTCGACGGCCGCCGGCCGCGCCTCGTGACGATCCCCGGGCGCGTGCCCGAACTGGCGGACCTGCCCGCCGGCTGCCCGTTCGCGGACCGCTGCGCCTGGGTGATAGCCGCCTGTCGCGCCGCACCGCCACCGCCAATACCGGTGGGCCCGGCCCACGAGGCGCGCTGCATCCGCATCGGCGAGATCGGGGATGCGACATGAGTTGGCGGACCGAGCGCCCGGCAAGGGCCACGCAGGGGCCCCTTCGTGGCCCAGCCAAGCCGGCCCGCGTCCCCTCGGGGGACCGACCGATGCACCCATCGGACGAGGGGCAGACATGACTGCGCTGCTCGCCGTCGAGAACCTCGTCAAGCACTACCGGCTGCCGCGCGAGAGCCTCTTGAAGCCCGCACCGGTGGTCGAGGCGCTGCGGGGCGTGAGCTTCACGCTGGTGGCAGGCAGGAGCCTGGGCATCGTCGGTGAATCGGGTTCGGGCAAGACCACCTTGGCACGTCAGGTGATGGCGCTCGAGGCACCGACGCGCGGCACGGTGC
>DATJDY010000070.1:0-1749 GCA_035497155.1 Luteimonas sp. | reverse complement strand
GAGCACGTCGTTGTCCTGGCGCAGCGCGACATCGGCGCCGAAGCCGTGCTTCGCGCGCACTTCGGCCTCGTCGCGGCCGACGTAGATGTTCCCCGCCTCGTCGTACCACGCCGGGATCCGGTGGCCCCACCACAACTGGCGGCTGATGCACCAGTCCTGGATGTTCTCCATCCAGTGGCGGTAGGTGTTGATCCAGTTGGCCGGGACGAACTTGACGTCGCCACGCTCGACCAGCTCCATGCCGCGCTTCGCGAGGCCGTCCATCTTCACGAACCACTGGTCGGTGAGGTACGGCTCGATCGCCTGGCCGGTGCGGTCGCCGCGCGGCACCTGCAGCTTGTGCGGCTTGGTTTCCACCAGCAGGCCGGCGGCCTCGAGGTCGGCAAGCACTGCCTTGCGCGCGGCATAGCGTTCCAGGCCGCGGTACTGCTCCGGCGCGACATCGTTGATGGTCGCGTCCGGGGTGAAGATGTTGATCAGCGGCAGGCCGTGGCGCTGGCCGACGGCGTAGTCGTTGAAGTCGTGCGCCGGCGTCACCTTGACCACGCCGGTGCCGAATTCGCGGTCGACGTAGGCGTCGGCGATCACCGGGATCTCGCGGCCACTCAACGGCAGCGTCACCGTCTTGCCGACCAGCGACGCATAGCGCTCGTCGTCGGGATGCACCATCACCGCGGTGTCGCCGAGCATCGTTTCCGGGCGGGTGGTGGCGACCACCAGCGAGCCGCTGCCGTCGGTGAGCGGATAACTGATCGACCACAGGAAGCCATCCTCTTCTTCGTTGACGACTTCGAGGTCGGAGATCGCGGTCTTCAGCACCGGATCCCAGTTGACGAGGCGTTGGCCGCGATAGATCAGGCCTTCCTCGTGCAGGCGCACGAAGGATTCGACGACGGCCTCGGCCGCCGCGGGATCCATCGTGAACACGCTGCGCGACCAGTCCGCCGACGTGCCGAGGCGGCGCATCTGCCGCTCGATGATGCCGCCCGACTGGCCCTTCCACTCCCACACGCGCCCGATGAACGCGTCGCGGCCGAGCGAATCGCGGGTCTCGCCCTTGCCCTCGATCGCGAGGTTGCGCGACACCACCATCTCCGTGGCGATGCCGGCATGGTCGGTGCCGACCTGCCACAGCGTGTCGAAGCCGCGCATGCGGTGGTAGCGCACCAGCGCGTCCATCAGCGTCTGCTGGAACGCGTGGCCCATGTGCAGCGTGCCGGTGACGTTCGGCGGCGGCAGCAGGATCGTGTACGGCTCGCCCTTGCCGGTCGGCGCGAACACGCCGCTGGATTCCCACTGCGCGTACAGGCGGGATTCGAAGGTGGTGGGGTCGTAGCCGGGGGAAAGGGGCATGGGGCGGGATTGGGGAATGGGGAGTGGGGAACAGGACGGTATCGCGATCCTGTGGTGTCGGACGAAACCGGATTACATGTCGTGCGATTTCACTTCCAGGCCGCGCGCCTTGTAGGCCTTCCAGCGCTCGCGCAGCGGGCCGCGCGCGGATTCGTCGGCGGGCACGACCTCGAGCACGCGCTCGAACGCGCCCTCCACCGCGGCGTCGCGCAGGTTCAGCACCAGTGGCCGCAGCGGCACGTCCACGTCGGGCGTGGCGATCAGCACCGGCGCGAGTTCGTCCTCCTCGTCGCCCGCGATCTGGTGCGGCACGTAGGCGTCGTCGTCGAACGCCCACAGCAGGTCGTCGAGTTCCTCGGCCTGCGCGTGGTCGCGCGCCAGGATCAGCGTCGGCTG
>DATJDY010000069.1:0-2557 GCA_035497155.1 Luteimonas sp. | reverse complement strand
CGATCCAGCTGGCCAGCGCATCTGCGGTCAAGACGGATTCGCCGGTCCCCCCGCCGCTCCTGACCGCCGCGATTTTCCCCTGGGCGTCGACGAGCAGCAGCATCGGATACGTATCCACGTGCATCCGGTCGAGGTAGTCCTGCGCGTCCGCGACCACCGGGACCTCGAGTCCGCGCTTGCCGACGAATTCGCGCGCGGTCGCCGCATCGTCGAAGGTGATCGAGTACACAGGTACTTCCGGATGCGCCTTCGCGAACGCATTGAGCGCGGGCACTTCGGCGATGCACGGCAAGCACTCGGAGAAGAACAGGCTCAGCAACGTGCGGTGGCCGCGCAAGCCGGCGTCGGAGAAGACTTGCCCGTCCAGGGTCTTCATTCCGGCATCCGGCGCAGGCAGCGACGTGCCGACACCGGGGCCATGCGCCACCGGGGGCTTCTCCGCAGTCGCACCGCTGACCTTGACCACCGCCAGGCTGTGGTCGGATTCCTTCGTCATCGAGAACGATCCCCCGGCCGCGACCGCCTTCATGAAGTCGGCGAAGGCGATCGGCTTGCCGTCGGCATCGCGGTATTCGACCCGGGCATAACCATCGAGCGCCATGCTGGCGCGGAAAGATGCGTCCGGAATCGACGGCGCTTCTTGTCCGCTTGCGCTTCCGGCCACAAGGCAGGCGGCCAGGGCGAGTGCGATCGTGGTCTTCATTGCTTCGTTCCCTCGAAGTCGTGGATGAAAGCGTTCAGCGTTTCGGCAGGTAGGCCAGCGGATCGACGGGCTTGCCGTTGTAGCGGATCTCGAAATGCAGCAGGTCGCGCGGTGCGCCGGTATGGCCCATCTCGGCAATCTGCTGGCCGGCCTTCACCACCTGGCCTTCGTTGACCTTGCGCGCGCGGTTGTGGCCGTAGGCCGACAGCCAGTTGTCGTCGTGCTTGACGATGACGAGTTCGCCGTAGCCGACCAGGCCGGAGCCCGAATACACCACGACGCCGTCGGCGGCGGCGCGCACCGGCGTGCCTTCGCTGTTGCCGATGTCGATGCCCTGGCGGGTGACGTCGCCGGCGACGTAGCCGGAAAGCAGCGTGCCGTCGACCGGCCAGCGCCAGGCGAACGGGCTCGCGGCCGGCGCGGCGGCGCGTGGCGCGGGCGGGCGCGAAGGCGTCGCCGCCGCGGTGCCGGGTGCGCGAGCAGGCGCGGTGGCCGTCGTGCGCGTTCCAGCGGCGGCGCCACCGCGTGCCGGCGGATACAGGCGCAGCGTCTGCCCGGGGAAGATCGTGTACGGCGGGTCGACGTCGTTCCAGTCGGCGAGGTCGCGCGCGGTGATGCCGTTCTCGGTGGCGATGCGGTACAGCGTCTGTCCCGCGCGCACGCTCACCGCCTTGCCGGGCTTCGGAACGGAGACGCGCACCGGCCGCAGGTCGTCTCCGCCTGCGCGGCGCACGACGTGGGTGCTCGCGCAGGCGGCGAGCAGCGTGGTCGCCAGCACGAATGCGCCGAAGCGACACCAGCGCGGCGCGGCGGCCTTGCCATGCATGCCGATTGCGCGCATGCCGATCCCGGATCCGGACATCACGCGTAAGCCCTCCACGCCAGCCAGCCGAAGACCGCCACCAGCAGCAGCAACGCGATCCAGCCCAACGGCTCGATCCAGCGGCGCAACGCCGCTTCCGCGCGAGGGCCGCCGATCCGGATCGCCAGCGCGAGGAGATACACGCGCTTGCCGCGGCCGATGAACATGCTGGCCATGAACGGCAGCAGCGGCACGCCGACGATGCCCGACGCCCAGGTGAAGAATTTCAACGGAATCGGCGCGAACCCGGCGAGCACCAGGATCCAGAACGCCTTCCACGGCGACTCGATGGCGATGCCCCGCAGGTAGGCGACCTGCTCGTCGACGTGTTGCGCCCACCCGAGCGAGGCGAACGCCGGTTTCACCAGTTCGTACGCATAGTGGCCGAGCGCGTAACCTACCAGCGCGCCGGCCAGCGAGCACGCCAGGCTGATCGTGGCGTAGCGGAAGGCGCGCTGCGGCCGCGACAGCGCCATCGGCGCCAGCATCACTTCCGGCATCACCGGGAAGAACACCGCCTCGACGAAGCTCAGCACCCCCAGCAACACGGGCGCATTGCGGTGCTGCGCCCAGCGCAACGCGCGTTCGTAGAGCGGCGCGAAGACCTTCAATCGACCATACCGGAGAGCAGCGGCACGAAGACGACCGGCCCAAGGTCGTCGCGCGAAACCTTGCCCGCGGCGTCCTTGCGCAGGCGCAGCAACGTCTGCCCGCCCGAAGGGCCGACCGGCGCGACGAGCGTGCCGCCGTTCGCCAGCTGCGCGGTGAGCGCATCGACCAGCGCCGGCGCGGCGGCGGTGACGACGATCGCGTCGAACGGCGCTTCCTCGGGCCAGCCGATGCGGCCGTCGTCGTGCTTGCTGCGCACGTTCATGCCCAACTGGCGCAGGCGCTTGCGCGCCTGGCGCAATAGATCGCCGATGCGCTCGACGGTATAGACCTCCAGCCCCAGCGCCGCGAGGATCGCTGCCTGGTAGCCGGAACCGGTGCCG
>DATJDY010000068.1:0-16123 GCA_035497155.1 Luteimonas sp. | reverse complement strand
GCAGAAGCTGATGTCGACCGAGGCGGTGCTGGAGAAGGCGCGGCAGGCGAAGGCCGCCGGCGCGTCGCGCTTCTGCATGGGCGCGGCCTGGCGTTCGCCGAAGGATCGCGACATCCCGAAGGTGGCGGAAATGATCGCCGGGGTGAAGTCGCTGGGCCTCGAGACCTGCGCGACGCTCGGCATGCTCAGCGGCGAACAGGCGACGGCGCTGCGCGCGGCGGGCCTGGACTACTACAACCACAACATCGACACCGCGCCGGATTTCTACGGCGAGATCATCCATACGCGCGAGTTCCAGGACCGGCTGGACACGCTGTCGCACGTGCGCGACGCGGGCATGAAGACCTGCTGCGGCGGCATCGTCGGCATGGGCGAATCGCGCGAGCAGCGCGCGGGCCTGCTGCAGGCGCTGGCGACGCTGCCGGCGCATCCGGATTCGGTGCCGATCAACCGGCTGGTGCAGGTGGCGGGCACGCCGCTGGCCGGGACCGCGGAGCTCGATCCGTTCGAATTCGTCCGCACCATTGCCGTGGCGCGCATCCTGATGCCGAAGTCGATGGTGCGCCTCTCGGCCGGCCGCGAGTCGATGAGCGACGAGCTGCAGGCGCTGTGTTTCTCCGCCGGCGCGAACTCGATCTTCTACGGCGAGAAGCTGCTGACCACCGGCAACCCGGACACCGAGCGCGACATGGCGCTGTTCGCGCGCCTGGGCCTGGTGCCGATGCCGGTCGAAGTCGACGCGGACGGGCATGACCACGCTGGCACGGTTCATGCGAGCATCTCCGTAGGGACGGAAGCCACGGCCGTCGCCTGATCGATCGAGCAGCATCGCCATGACCCGAATCCGCCTGCAGGACCGCATCGACGCCCAGCGCCTGGAGCGCGAGGCGCTCGGCCGCCTCCGCAAGCGTCGTGCGGTGGCGCGCCGGGACGGGGTCGGCTGCGAGGTCGACGGGCGCTGGCTGCTGGATTTCTGCGGCAACGACTACCTCGGCCTGGCGCAGCATTTCGCGGTGATCGATGCGCTGCAGGACAGCGCCGCGCGCAACGGCGCCGGCGGCGTCGCCTCGCACCTGGTGTGCGGCCACCACGCGGCGCACGAGGCGCTCGAACGCGAACTCGCCGACTGGCTGCAGGTGCCGGCGGCGCTGGTGTTCGGCAGCGGGTACGCGGCCAACCTCGCGGTCGTGCAGTCGTTGCTCGGCGATGGCGACGTCTGCGTGCAGGACAAGCTCGACCACGCCAGCCTGATCGATGCGGCACGCCTCGCGGGGTGCCGCTTGCGCCGCTATCCGCACGCCGATGCGGAAGGCGCGATCCGGCAGATGCGCGCGCATCCGGAAGGCGCGGCGATGATCGCGACCGACGGCGTCTTCAGCATGGACGGCGACATCGCGCCGCTGCGCCAGCTCGCGCTGGTGGCGCGCGCGCAGAACGCGATGCTGTACGTGGACGACGCGCACGGCGTGGGCGTGCACGGGCCCGACGGGCGCGGCAGCGTCGCGAACGCGCGGCTCGGCGTCGCCGAGGTGCCGCTGCAACTGGCGACGTTCGGCAAGGCGCTGGGCAGCTTCGGCGCCGCGGTCTGCGGCGATGCCGCGATGGTACGGCACATCGCCGAGACTGCGCGGCCGTACATCTACACCACGGCGATGCCGGCGGCGCAGGCCTCCGCGACGCTGGCCGCGGTGAAGCTGGCGCGCCGCGAGCAGTGGCGTCGCGACAAGCTGCAGGAGTCGATCGCGCATTTCCGCGCGGGCGCGCAGCGACGCGGCTTGCCGCTGCTGGAGTCGGATACGCCGATCCAGCCGTTGCTGGTCGGCGACGATCGCGCCGCGCTGGCGATGTCGCAGGCGCTCGAAGCGCGCGGCTTCTGGGTCGCCGCGATCCGCCCGCCGACGGTGCCGGAAGGCACGGCACGGCTGCGCATCACGCTGACCACGGGCCACGACCGGCTGCAGCTCGACGCGCTCCTGCATGCACTGGACGAAGCGCGCGGGCAGGTGCAGGCGCGCGCGGCCACGGCGCCGGCATGACCACCACCGCGCACGCCCGGCGCCGCGCGTTCGCGGCGCTCGGTCTGTCGCTGCTGTCGGCGCTGTTCTTCACCCAGACCTACCTGCTGAACCGCGCGATGGCCAGCGCTGGCGGCCACTGGGCGTGGACGGCTGCGCTGCGCTACCTGATCACGTTGCCGCTGCTGCTGGCGCTGATGCCCTGGCAGGGCGGCACCGCGCCGGTGCTGCGGGCGATCCGCGCCCATCCGTGGGCGTGGCTGCGCTGCGGCGCGATCGGCTTCGTCGCGTTCTACCTGGCGCTGTCGTTCGCGGCCGATCGCGGGCCGTCCTGGCTGGTGGCGGGCTCGTTCCAGTTCACCGTGGTCGCGGGGATGCTGTGCGCTCCGTTCCTTTATCGCGACGCGCGCCGGCGCATTCCGCGGGCGGCGCTGGGCGTGGGCGTCGTCGTGCTCGCGGGCGTGCTGCTGATGCAGGTCGGCCACGCGCATGGCGGACTCGGCCGCGACGAATGGATCCTGCTGCTGTGCGTGCTCGCCGCGGCCACGCTGTATCCGCTCGGCAATCGCCTGTTGCTGCTGCACCTCGAGCGAACGGGCGAGGGACTCAACGCGACCCAGCGCGTGTTCGGCATGACCTTGGCCAGCCAGCCGTTGTGGCTGTGCGTCGCCGCGTTCGCGTGGCACCAGGCCGGTGCGCCGCCGTGGTCGCAGGTGTGGCTCGCGGGCGGCGTGGCGCTGAGTGCGGGCGTGGTCGCGACGATCCTGTTCTTCCAGGCCACGGGCATGGTCCGCGACAATCCCGCTGCGCTGGGCGCGACCGAGGCGATGCAGGCGGCGGAACTGCTGATCACCACGCTGCTCGGCGTCGGCTTCCTGCACGAAGCGTGGCCGGATGGCGTGGCGTTGTGGGGCGCGGCATTGGTGATGCTGGGCATCGGCGGCTTTGCCTGGGTGGTGGCGCGGCCCGGCGCCGAAGCCGCACCGGCCGATCCACGCGTGCTGCGCACGGATCGCGGCGCATGAGCGCGCGCCCTGCAGCCGGCCACGGATCGCTGCATGTGGAAGTGGTCGGCGACGGGCCGCCGCTGGTGCTGCTGCACGGGTGGGCGATGCATGGCGGCGTGTTCGCGCCGCTGGTCGAGCGGCTGCGCGATTCGCGCACGCTGTACGTCGTCGATTTGCCGGGCCACGGGCACAGCCGCGATTGCGACGTGCCGCTACGGCTCGAACCCTGCGTCGCGGCGATCGCGGCCGCGGTGCCGATGGCGCCGTGGTGCGGCTGGTCGCTCGGCGGCCTGATCGCGTTGCATGCCGCTGCGACGCGCCCAAGCGCGGTGCCCGCGCTGGCGATGCTGTGCGCGACGCCGCGCTTCGTGCGCGGACCCGACTGGAAGTACGGCGTGTCCGCGGAGATCTTCCGCGACTTCGCCGCTGGCCTGCGCGGCGACTACCGCGCCACGCTCGACCGCTTCGTCGCGCTCGAGGCCTTCGGTTCGGAACATGCGAAGGACGAGATCCGCGCGCTGCGCGACGACCTGTTCTCGCGAGGCGAACCGACGGCCAGCGTGCTGGCGGATGGACTGCAGCTGCTCGAGACCGCCGACCTGCGTGGCGAACTGCCGGCGCTTGCCGCGCCGAGCCTGTGGCTCGCGGGCCGGCGCGACCGGCTCGTTGATGCGCGCGCCATGCGCGAAGCCGCCGCGCTCGCAAGCACCACCCCCGCAGACGGCGCGCAACCGCGCCTCGTCGATGCGCATGTGGTCGACCACGCGGGCCACGCTCCCTTCCTCACCCACGCCGACGAAGTCGTCGCGCGCCTGCGCGATTTCCTGGACGCCGCCGCTGCATGAACCGCCCCCAAGACCCAGGCGATACCTTCGACCCACGCCAGGTGCAGCGCGCGTTCTCGCGCGCCGCCGAAAGCTACGACGAAGCCGCCGCGCTGCAGCGCGAGATCGAAGCGCGCCTGCTCGAATCCCTCGACTTCTGGCCGGCGAAGCACGGCGACGACCATCCGCCGGCCTGCGTGCTCGACCTCGGCAGCGGCCCCGGCCGAGGCGCCGCGGCGATGCGCGGACGCTGGCCGAAGGCGCGCGTGCTCGCGATCGACCTCGCGCTGCCGATGCTGCGCGAGGCGCGGCGCCGCGAGCGCTGGGGGTTGCTGGCACGAAGTCCGCTGCGAAAGGGCATCGACCGCGTCGTCGCCGATGCGCGCGCGCTGCCGCTCGCCGACGGCAGCATCGACGTGTTGTTCTCCAACCTGTGCCTGCAGTGGATCGAGGACCTGCCCGCCGTTTTCGCCGGCTTTCGTCGCGTGATGCGGCCCGGCGGCCTGCTCATGGTCTCGACGTTCGGCACCGACACGCTGCACGAACTGCGCGCCGCCTTCGCGGCGGGCGACGATGCGCCGCACGTCAGCCCGTTCGCCTCGATCGCGCAGTTCGGCGACGCGCTGATGCACGCCGGCTTCCGCGACCCGGTGCTCGACCGCGACATCACCGTCTCGCGCCACGCGGACCTCGCCGCGCTGGTGCGCGAACTGCGCACGCTCGGCGCGACCAACGCGCTGCGCGCGCGCCGCCACACGCTCACCGGCAAGGCGCGCTTCGCCCGCGCCGCGCGGGCCTACGCCGCGGAATTCGCCGACGCCGCGGCCGGCGCCGGCTTGCCCGCGACCTGGGAAACGATCACCGCGATGGCATGGGCGCCCGAGCACGGCGCGCCGATCCGCCACGGCGACGCCGAAATCGCCAGCTTCCCCGCCGCCCGCATCCCCATCCGCCGCCGCTGACCGTTGCGGTCAGCGTGCGGCGGCGAGGGGGCGGACGCGGAACAGGGTGCGGCCCTGGTAGGGCGCGCCCTGCGGCACGGCTTCGTAGCCGAGTGCCTGCAGGCGCGCCCGCACGACTGGGAAGTGCGGCTGCTTGGTGAACCAGATCGCGTGCGGGTCGTAGTCGTCGCCCAGTTCGTCGGCGACATCCTCGTCGTAGCTCGGCCCGAAACGTGGCTCCTCGAGCGGCAGCAGCGAGAGCTTCTCGACGTCCACGCCCATCTGCAGGTACAGGCTGTAGCGGGCCATGTCGTCGACGATGTTCACCTGCGTCACGGCCCCCGGCGCGCGCGCGGCGATCGCCTGCTGCCAGGCCTTGCCGTCCTTGTGCGTCGGCCAGAGCGCGGTCGCGAATTCGAGCGCGAGCAGCAGTGCGCACCAGGCCAGCAGCCAGCGCCGCCGCGGCAGGGCGCGGCCTTCCACGGCGAGCTGGCGCGCCGCCAGCAGCGTGAGCGGCACGAACAGCGGCAGGATGTAGAGCGGCAAGCGCGAACGCGAGATGCAGAACACCAGCAGCGGCAGCGCGACCCACAGCGACAGCAGCAAGGTGGCGCGGTCCGCGCCGCGGCCATCGCGCGAGCGCCAGGCGCGCAGGCGCGCAGGCAGGCCGCGCAGCCAGCGCCACAGCGCCGGCGTCCACGGCAGCGTGCCGACCACCAGCGTCGGCGCGTAGATCGCGAGCCAGCCGTACCACTCGCCGTGGCGGTTGAAGTCGTCGCTGGCGACGCGGTCCACGACTTCGGCGCCGACGAAGTACTGCAGCAGGCCGGGATTGCGCGCCACGACCGCCAGGTACCACGGCAGCGCCACCAGCGCGAACAGCGGCAAGGCCCACCACTGCAACGCGCGTGGACGGCGCGTGCCGTCCGCGTCCACGGCGGGAGTCAGCAGGTCGAACGCGAATACCGCCAGCAGCGGCAGCAGTCCCGGCGGCCCCTTGCACAGGAACGCCAGCCCGAAGCCCGCCCACATCAGCGCCAGCCAGCGGCGCGTGCGCGTGCCGGCGCCGAAGCGGGCCTCGACGAAGCCCCACATCGCGAGCGCCTCGCAGGCGGCGAGCAGGTAATCGGTGGTGATCAGCTGCGCCGCGCCGAACGGCAGCAGCATCGTCGCGAAGACCAGCGGCGCCTGCAGCGCGGCATCGCCGCCGGGCGTAGCGGAAGAAGCGGGCGACGCGCCCGTCGCGCGCGGCGCGAGCCGCCGGCCCATGCGCCACGCCAGCCACGCGCACAACAGGTACGACAGCGCGGAAGGCAGCCGCGCCGCCCACGGGTTGCGCCCGAAGATTTCGACGCTCGCCGCGATCGCCCAGTACGTCAACGGCGGCTTCGTCCAGTGCCCGACTTCATGGCTGCGGTGCGGCTCCAGCCAGTTGCCGCTGTCCACCATGTGCATCGCGACGTTGGTGTAGCGGCCTTCGTCCGGATCCCAGATCCCGCGCAGGCCGGGCAGCAGCAACGCCAGCACGAGCGCCAGCCCGGCGAGCCAGGCTGTGGGGGCGTGCAGGCGTTGCGTCGAGGCCATCAGAGCATCCGGCGCAAGGTGTCGTCGCGTCGCCACGCATGGTGGTACAGCGCGGCCACGATGTGCAATCCGATGATCCAGTAGAAGACTTCGCCGATCGTCCCGTGCACGTCCTCGAGCTGGTGGGCCAGCGGCTTGTCGACCGCCAGCAACGACGGCAGCGCGATGCCGGTGAACGGCAGCATCAGCGTCTTGCCGTCCGTCCACGCGGTCGCCAGGCCGAGCATCGGCATCACTACCACGAACGCGTACAGCGACAGGTGCAGCAGGCGCGACAGCCAGCCCTGCCATGCGGGCAGCGCCGGCGAGATCGGCGGTGCGCCGTTGCGGATGCGCAGTGCTATGCGCCACAGCGCGAACGCGAACACCGTCAGCCCGGCCCAGAAGTGGCCCTGCATCATGAAAGTGCGGCCGCCGCTGCCGCGCGGGAACAGGCCGCGCTGCTCGATCATCAGGTACGCGGCCGCGACCAGCAACACGGTGAGCCAGTGGATGCGCCGGAGCCCGGCGCTGTAGCGGGGACGCATGGCGGGAATCATCGGAACCACCTCGGTATGCGGCGGGAAGCCGCGTCCATCGTTACGTTCGCGCCAAGCGGCCGGCGCGTCCTTGAGCCAGGTCAAACCTCGCGCGGATCAGGCGATCGCCGTCCGCGATGCGGATGCGAACGATTGCGCGATCGCATCCAGGTCCACGTTGCCGCCCGTCAGCAGGACGCCGACGCGCTTGCCGGCAAGCCGCTCGCGCTGGTCGAGTACTGCGGCGAAGGCGATGGCCGACGACGGTTCCACCAGCAACTTCAGTCGCGTCCACAGCAGGCGCATCGCGTCGATCGTGCGCGCATCGTCGATCACCACCGCCCGCGCGCCGCTCGCGCGCAGGATCGCGAAGTCCGGCGCGCCGAGCGTGCCGCGCAGGCCGTCGCAGATCGTGTCCGGCACGAAGTCGGTGTCCAGGCGTCCGGCGGCGAGCGAACGCGCCGTGTCCGCGGCGCCGGCCGGCTCGGCCAGCAGCAGTTCGCACGCAGGCGCCAGTGCGCCGATCGACAGCGCGCAGCCCGACGCGAGGCCGCCGCCGCCCACGGGCGTGGACAGCGCGTCCAGCCCGCCCGTCGCGTTGAGCAGTTCGAGCGCCGCGGTCCCCTGGCCCGCGATGACGCGCGGATCGGTGTAGGGATGCACGAAGGTCGCGCCGGTCTCGCGCTGCACGCGCGCGGCGGTGTCCTCGCGCGCGGCGATCGTCGGCGCGCAACCGTGCAGGATCGCACCGTAGGCCTGGATCGCCGCGAGCTTGGCCGCCACCGCGCCCTCCGGCACGACGACGTGGCAGGGAATGCCGCGCGTCCGTGCCGCGAGCGCCAGCGCGCCGCCGTGGTTGCCCGACGAATGCGTCACCACGCCGCGCGCGGCGACATCCTCCGGCAGCGACCACACGGCGTTGCACGCGCCGCGGAACTTGAACGCGCCGGCGCGCTGCAGCGGCTCGGCCTTGAAATGCAGCTCGCAGCCCGCGATCGCGTCGAGCGCGCGCGAGCGCAGCACCGGGGTCACATGGGCGTGGGGCGCGATGCGCGCCGCGGCGGCGAGCACGTCGTCGAAGGTCGGCAGCATCGGGTCAGCCATGCGTCATCGTAAACCGTTCAGGAACCGTGCCGCCGCAACGGGCAGGATTAAGCACTGATTCAACGCCCGGCGGCAATGCTGCAAGGGAAGACAGGGGACAATCGACGCCATGAAGCATCCGACCCGCAAGCTGCTGCTCCTTCCCGCGATCGCCGTCGCGCTGCTGTCCGGCTGCGTGAGCTACGGATACCGGGACGGCCGCGGCGACTACTACTACGGCCAGCCGACGACCGAGTACTCCTACCCGTACGGCTATGGCGGCTACGGTTACGGCGGCTACGGCTACGGCTATCCGGGTTACTACAACTCCCCTTACTGGGGCGCCAGCATCGGGTACTACGGCTACTACGGTCCCCGCCGCCCGCCACGCCATGACGGCGGCCATGGCAACGACCATGGCCACGGCGACCACGGCGGGAACGATGGCGGCAACGATCATCCGCCGCAGAACATGCCCGACCGGCCGCGCCCGCCGTGGCGCGACCTGGGCAGGCTCGACAAGCGGGATCGCTCGGACCAGCCGGAGCAGCGCCAGCCGTGGCGACCCTCGCCGACCCAGACGACCGAGCGCGCGCCCCGTCGCGTCGAAGGCGTCGAGCGTGGCGCTCCGATGCGGCGTGCCGTCGGCGGGAAACGAGACGGCCGTCGCAATCCGGTGCCCTGAGCACTCTTGCGCGGCGCCCGCCGCACACCCAAGCTATTGATGACACTGCTGGCCGAGTCACGGCCGCCCGGTGTCGCAGCCCCACGCTGCCGTCCGCACGTCACGGTCTTCCATGCCGACGCCCGGCGGGGCTCTCCGGATCCCCCCTGTTCCGCTTCCCCGACGGGCGTCGGCTCCCGTCACGCATGCCGGATCGCCCGGCCAAAAAAGGGTAGGGGACCGATGCCCCCCGACATCGGCCCCCCGGTGCTTCCCCGTCGTGCGCTGGCCAGCCCTGTTCCATCCTGGCCCGAGCGCCCCTGACGCCGTTGCCACGCCGGGTGCATGGAGGAGTACGCAGGAAGCATGCCAACCGGCTTCCGGCAGGGTTCCGGCCCGCGTCCTCGCCATCGCGCGATAATCGCAAGGCCGTGACTGACGCGCTGCGTCAGCCGGTGCCCCTCCCGGAACATGCTTGCCCCGGACATGCCCACCCGAGACGCCCGCCAATCCGGCTTCCACGCCCACGACGTGATCGTGGTCGGCGGTGGCCACGCCGGTACCGAGGCCGCCCTGGCCGCGGCCCGCGCCGGTGCGCGCACGCTGTTGCTGACCCACAACATCGAGACCGTGGGCGCGATGAGCTGCAACCCGGCGATCGGCGGCATCGGCAAGGGCCACCTGGTGAAGGAGATCGACGCGCTCGGGGGGTTGATGGCGCGCGCCGCGGACGCGGCCGGCATCCAGTGGCGCCGGCTCAACGCATCGAAGGGGCCGGCGGTGCGCGCGACGCGCTGCCAGGCCGATCGCGCGCTGTACCGCGCGTTCGTGCGGCGCGCCGTGGAATCGCAACCGAACCTGTCGATTTTCCAGGCGGCGGTGGACGACCTCGTCATCGAAAACGGCGTCGTGCGCGGCGCGATCACCAACACGGGGCTGCGTTTCGACGCACCGGCGCTGGTGCTGACCGCGGGTACCTTCCTCGCGGGCAAGATCCATGTGGGCGAAACGCAATATGCCGCCGGCCGCATGGGCGATGCGCCCGCGACCGCGCTGGCGATGAAGCTGCGCGACGGCCCGTTCGTCGTCGACCGGCTCAAGACCGGCACGCCGCCGCGCATCGACGGGCGCACGCTCGACTATTCGGTGATGGACGTGCAGCCCGGCGACGATCCGCGCCCGGTGTTCTCGTTCATGGGCTCGCGCGAAGACCATCCGCGGCAGGTCCCGTGCTGGATCACGCACACGTCGGAGCGCACGCACGAGATCATCCGCGGCGCGCTGCATCGCTCGCCGCTGTATTCCGGGCAGATCGAGGGCATCGGCCCGCGCTACTGCCCGTCGATCGAGGACAAGGTGGTGCGCTTCGCCGAGAAGGCCTCGCACCAGGTGTTCGTCGAGCCGGAAGGGCTCGATGTCGTCGAGATCTATCCGAACGGCATCTCGACCTCGCTGCCGTTCGATGTGCAGCTCGACCTGGTGCGTTCGATCCGGGGCTTCGAGAACGCGCACATCACGCGGCCCGGCTACGCGATCGAATACGACTTCTTCGATCCGCGCGGGCTGAAGGCATCGCTCGAGACCAAGGCCGTCGCGGGCCTGTTTTTCGCCGGGCAGATCAATGGCACCACGGGTTACGAAGAGGCCGCGGCGCAGGGGCTGCTCGCGGGCGTCAACGCCGCGCGTTTCGTGCGCGGCGCCGAGGCGTGGTCGCCGCGCCGCGACCAGGCCTACCTCGGCGTGCTGGTCGACGACCTGGTGACGCAGGGCACGCTGGAGCCGTACCGCATGTTCACGTCGCGTGCCGAATACCGGCTGCAGCTGCGCGAGGACAATGCCGACCTGCGCCTCACCGGCATCGGCCGCGAGCTCGGCCTCGTCGACGACGCGCGCTTCGCGGCGTTCGAGCGCAAGCGCGAGGCGATCGAGCGCGAGACCGCGCGCCTCGGCGCATTGTGGGCCGCGCCGAACAACGCGCTCGGTCGCGAAGTCGTCGCGACGCTGGGCGTGCCGGTGTCGCGCGAGGTCAACGCGCTCGACCTGCTGCGCCGCCCGGAACTCGACTACGCCGCGCTCGCCGCGCTGCCTGCACTGGGTCCGGCCGTCGACGATGCGCACGTGGCCGAGCAGGTCGAGATCGGCGTGAAGTATGCCGGCTACCTCGAACGCCAGAACGACGAGATCGCGCGCCATCGCCGCAACGAAACCACCGTCATCCCCGCCGCGTTCGATTACGCGCGGGTGCACGGCCTGTCCGCGGAAGCGCGGCAGAAGCTCGAGCGCGTGCGCCCCGAAACCGTCGGCCAGGCGCAGCGCATCCCGGGCATGACGCCCGCGGCGATCTCGCTGCTGCTCGTCCACCTCGCCCGCGCCCGCGCCGCCTGACCCCGACACGTAGAGCCGACCCATGGTCGGCTGCAAGGAGCTCCGAACATGCGCAAGCTAGCCGTCCTCCTGCTCCCCCTCGCGCTGGCCGCCTGCCACCGCGGCGCGCCCGATGCGGCCACGGCCACGGCCGCGGGCGCCACCGCCACCGCGCCGGCCGATCTTGCCGGGCCCTACGTCGTGCACGAATGGCCGCTGCCCTCCTCGGCCGGTTCCGCGCAGCCGGATCTCGCCGCCACCGCCGACGGTCGCCTGCTGCTGAGCTGGATCAGCAGCGTCGAGGGCCGCCGCAACGCGTTGCAGTTCGTCGCGATGAGCGAGGACGGCCACTGGCAGAGCGCGCCGCGCACCATTGCCGTCGGCGATTCGCTGATGGCGAACTGGGCGAACACCCCGCACATCGCGCAGACCGCCGATGGCGCGCTGTGGGTGCAGTTCATGCAGAAGATGGGCGAAGGCCACGCCGGCAACGTCGCGCTGAGCCGCTCGGTCGATGGCGGGTTCAACTGGGCATCGCCGATCGCGGTGAACGACGACGGCGTGGAAGCCGAGCATGGCTTTGCCGCACTGTGGCCGGCGTCGCGCGACACGATCGGCGTGGCCTGGCTCGATGGCCGCGACAACGTCGAGGGCGACATGCACCACGACGATGGCGCCGGCATGAAGCACGGCGGCCACGACATGCACGCCGAAGGCCGCACCGCGCTACGCGCCGCCGTGTTCGACATGAACCTGCAGCGCAGCGGCGAGGCCATCGTCGACGCGAAGACCTGCGATTGCTGCCAGACCGCGATCGCCGCCACCGACCGCGGCCCGCTGCTGGTGTACCGCGACCGCAGCGACAAGGAGATCCGCGACATCGCCGCCGTGCGCTACGACGGCAAGGCCTGGGGCAAGCCCGTCGCCGTGCATGCCGACGGCTGGAAGATGACCGGTTGTCCGGTGAACGGTCCGGCCGTGGCCGCCGACGGCAACGCCGCGCTGGTCGCCTGGTACACGGAAGCCGGCGGCACGCCGTCGGTGCGCATCGCGCGCAGCGAGGATGCCGGCGACAGCTTCGGCGCGCCGGTCGCGATCGACGAAGGCGAGCAGGTGCAGGGCCGCGTCGCGCTCGCGCTCGATGCGCGCCAGGCCTGGATCCTGTGGATCCGCGAGGATGCCGCCGGCCAGTCGCTGTGGCTGTCGCGCCGCACGCCCGACCTCAAGCGCGAATACCAGCGCCTCGAAGTCGCGAAGCTGCAGGGCCGCGGCCGCGGCACCGGCTTCCCGAAGATCGCGTTGCGCGGCAGCGAGGGTTACGCGGTGTGGACCGACATCGAGGGCGGCGTGCCGCGCCTGCGCGGCGTGGTGATCGCCCCCTGAAGCCAGGCGACCGGGGCGAGCCGCCCAGGCAGGTTCAGCGCGTCAGGCCGTGGCGCGCGCACCAGCGCGCATACCACACGGTGAACAGGCCGACGGCGATCACCATCGCCGGCAGCGGCAAGGCCATCGCGGGCCCGAGCAGCGCCAGTGCGTGCATCGCCGCGAAGATGTAGCCGAACTGCACGATCGCCGCGAGCAGCGACACCAGGAACAAGGTCTTCGCGAGCTTGTGCCGCAACAGCAACAGGATCGCGCCCGCCAGGCCGGTGAACACCGCGATCGCGTAGACGACGAACACCCACTGCGGCCGCATCGCGTACAGCTGTTGCTGCGCCGCCGGCATTTGCGCCAGGCGTTCCGCGCTCATGCCCAGGTCGACGCACCAGGCGAGCACGCCCACCAGCATCCACAGCGCGACCAGCACGCCGACCACCCAGAACCAGCCGGGGGGACGGCGTGGATCGATGACGTTGGCCGTCATGCCGCGGCGGGGCGACCGCCGCCGAGCACGCGCGCCGGCAGGAACAGCAGCGCGCGCAGGAACGCGAACAGCGCGGAGAACGTGATCCCGACCAGCCGGAACGGCAGCGACAGCAGCCAAACGAACGGCCACGCCACCAGCGCGAGCAGGGCCAGCGGCCAGCAGACCACGAGCAGGAGCACCCAGAGCAGGAAGGTCGTCATGGAGCGGACTATACCGCCGGGCGCGGCCAGTGGAAGTCGCGCGGCCGGGGGTTTTGCCCTCCGTTCAGCCGAGCCAGCCGGCGCGTTCGGCGCGTCGCGCCAGCAGCACCAGCCCGATCGCGACGACCAGCACCGCGGCCTGCAGCACGGTCGGCAGCAGGCCCGCGAGCGCGAATCCGCCGGCGATCACGAACAGCCCGATGTCCTGCGCGATGACGCCCGCCAGCGACAACCACAGCAATTTCGGCGCCCAGCGCTTGCGCAGCCACAGGCCGAGGCAGCCGGCCACGCCGCCAAGGACGGCGACGCCGGTCGCCGTCGGCAGCCAGGGCGGAAGCGCCGCGTAGAGCTTGATCATGTCCGGCCCCATCGCGGCGACCTGTTCCGGCGTCGCGCGCATGTCGGCGACCCAGCCGACGCAACCCAGCAGGTTCCACAACAGGGCGACGATGGCGACGGGCGACAGCCACTTCGGTGCGTTGCTCATAGGGAATTCCCCCGATCCCGGCCGCGATGGCCGGCTCGGGCGCACGCTAGCAGATCAGCGCGCCGCGGGGGCCTGGCGCTTGCGACCGCCCGTGGGCTTCGGCGCCGGCAACGCGTCGGCGGTGGCGCGCAGCAATGCGCGCAGCGCCTCGCCGTCGTCGAGGTCCTCGACCAGCAGCCAGGGCTTCGCGCCCGGATAGGGCGGCACGGCGGGCGGATCGCCGCCGAGCAGCGCGCGGCCCGCCGGAGTCGGCTTCAGCAGGAACTGGTCGTCGCAGACCAGCGCGACGATCTTCGCGTCGAGCCACAGCCCGTACTCGCCGAACATCATCTTGTGCGCCAGCCCGGGCAGCGGGCCGACCTGGTCGAGCACGTATTCGACGTAACCGGGATCGGAAGCCATGCGCGCAGCTTAGTCGATCGGCTCGGCGCCGGCGCTGCTGCGCGCGTAGTGCGCGGTGGCGGGGTTCACCGCTTCCCAGGCGATCTTCTCCTCCAGCCAGATTTCCTTCGTCGGCGGGAACGCGGAAGCGTCGTCGAGCGTGGCGGCCTGCAGGTCGATGCTGCCGGGCTGGTCGTCGCGCTGCCAGGTGAGCGAGGTGCCGCAGTGCGGGCAGAAGCTGCGCGTGATGCCCGGCGAGGAAGCGTACATGCGACGCTCGCCCTCGAACGCGACGTCGTCGGTGCCGAACACGACCCAGCCGACGCTCGGCGCGCCCGACGCGAGCCGGCAGCTGCGGCAGTGGCAGAGCGTGCTCACGCGGGGCAGCGCGCTCGCGGCGTAGCGAACCGCGCCGCACAGGCAGCCGCCGCGCAGCGGCAACGCGGGCGGCGGTGTCGCCGCGCGCGCGGGTTCGATCAGGTCCCAGCGATTGCCGTACAGGTCCTCGAACACGACGACCGTTCCGTAATCCTCGCGGCTGGGCTCGCGCACGAAGCGCACGCCGGCCGCTTGCAGGCGGGCATGGTCGCGCGCGAAATCGTCGGTGTGCAGGAACAGGAATACGCGGCCGCCAGCCTGGTTGCCGATGAAGCGTTCCTGCTCCGGCGTCGCCGCGCGCGCCAGCAGCAGCGACGTGCCGCCACCGCCCGATCCCCGCGGCGCAACCACGACCCAGCGCTTGCCGGGCTCGCGCGGCGTGTCCTCGACGAGCCGGAAGCCGAGCACGCCGGTGTAGAACGCGATCGCCTCGTCGTAGTCGCGGACGACGATGGCGACGTGGGCGAGGGAATGGTTCATCGTCGGGCCTTCAGGCCAGGGGCATGCGGAAGTGGAAGCATTCGATGCCGAAGCCCTCCCGGAAATAGAAGCGGTGCGCCTGCTCGCGGACCGTGCGCGAAATCAGCTGGATTTCCCTGCAACCCAGGGCCAGCGCCTCCTCGCGCAGCCTCGCGACCATGCGCGAGCCGTAGCCGCGCGAGCGGACGCTTGCGTCGGTGACGAGATCGTCGACGTACATCAGCTTGCCGAGGTAGAGCATGTCCATCAGCCGGTACGCGGCAACGGCGCGCACGACGCCGTCGTCATGCAGCGCCAGCACGCGCAGGCCATCGCTGGCCATGAGCTGGCGGATGCGGGCCACGTAGTCGCCGCGATCCAGGTGCGGCCGCAGCTGGTGCATCACGTCGAAGGTGGCGGCGATCTCCGCGTCGGTGTCGGCATGCCGTATCCCGGTTTCGGCCATCACTTCCCGCCCCAGCGCCAGCGCGGCGGTTCGCCTTTCAGCAGGCAGACCACGAACAGCAGCGCCGCCAGCGCGATCAAGCCGATCGCGAAGGATCCCGGCGCGCGCTGCGGCGGGAATGTGCGCACGACGCCCACCACGCCGAGCGCGAAGAGCGCGTACGCGACCCAGCCTTGCCAGGCGGTGGGAAGCCCCCAGCCCCAGCCGTATCGCTTCGCCTTGAACCAATAGCGCGGCGAGTCGTTCATCGGCATTCGCTCCTCGTGGATCCCGGCGTCTACGCGGGTGTCTTGCCGGCTGCTGCTTCCGCCAAAGCCTGCAGCGCCGTCGGGTTCGGTATCGGTGCGGCGATGCGCACCAGCGTGTTGCGGTCGGTGTGCGCGAACGGCTCGGCCTGGCCGGGGATGACCAGCGTCGTCTCCTGCTCGTACGACCAGGTGCCGTCGTCGTGCGTGGTGACGGTGATGACGTAGCGGTCGGTGCGGAACGCCGCTTCCAGGAACGGATTGGAACTGATGCCGTTGACCGTCGAACCGCGTACCGCTTCGAGCCTGAACGTGCGTGCGTCGGCCGTTGCGCGCCCCATTGCCAGCGCGACCTGCCCGCGCGGGATCGACAGCGTCTGGATCAGCGTGCCCGTCGCCGGCTCCCACAACCAGTAGCCGACCTGGTCGTGGAAGGCCTCGACCTCGCCCGGCTTCACGATGCGCGCGTGGTAACGCAGCCCGTAATACAGCTGCGGCCCGTTGGTCTGCGCGTCGATCGGCTGCAGTTCGATGCGCTCGACGAAGGCCTGGTGCTCCGGGCCGTCGGCCTTCGGGTTGACGTCCATGCCGACCGCGCTTTCCCACACGCCCGCGATCCGCGCCAGCGGGCCGAGGTTGG
>DATJDY010000067.1:0-4573 GCA_035497155.1 Luteimonas sp. | reverse complement strand
TTCCAGCTGCCTGGCGGGGACGGAGCGGCGCCCGTTCAGGAACATGAGCCCGGCCGTCACGCTGGCCCCGTCGTGGTTTGGGATGGGCATCACATATCCTTTCACTAGCGGTGGACTGACCTTGCATGACCATTATGCTCGGCAGTCGTCAGCTTGTGCCGTGGCATGGAGCCCGGCAGGGGGTTGTGGCGTGTCTATCCAGCATCCGGAAATGGGCGTTCCCGCGGGAAGGGATCCCGAGCGCCTGCTCGAGGAACTCAAGCGCATTGCCGTCGAACAACTCGGCGCGGTGCCGGCGGGCCTCTATCGTCCGATCGAGGAGCAACTCCACGACAGCCTGCGCGTCGGCCAGGAAGGCACGCAGCGCAAGGATCTCATGACCGTGCTCGCGCTGCGACAGCGCGGTTCCGGTTACGTGATGAAGTTCCGCGAGCTCATCGGCCGCGCCTTCGACGAATTCTGCGGCCGCAGCCTCCCCGGCGGGAATGCCGCGCCGATGGGCCTGGTGCGCGAGAACGAGCTCGATTTCCACCTCGACGGCCAGCGCCTCGCCGAGTCGATCGCGGCGCGCTACCAGCGCCCGCTCGAGATGCTCGGCCTGCGTTTCGATTCGCTGGCCACGGCGATGGGCGTGCCCGGCATCACCAACCCGGTCGGCGCGACCCTGCTCGCGAACGCGTTCGTGCAGACCTTCCGCGACGCCGACGTCGGCACGTCGCTGCGCCTGCTGTTGTTCCGGCAATACGAGCAGGAACTGGCGAAGGTGCTCGGCGAGCTCTATGGCCGCCTGAACTCGCAACTCGCCGCGCATGGCTTCCACGCCGATGCGCGGCGCGAGCCGGTGGCGGGAGCGTCCGTGTCCGCGCCGGCCGGTCCCGTGCCCGGCACGTCCCAGGCGCCGTCGCGCCAGGCGGCGGGCGCATGGATGGAAGCGGGGATCGGCGGCATCGTGCCGCAACCGGTGTCCGCATCCGCGCCCACGTTCGATTTCGACCTGTCGGCGTTCGCGTCGCCAGGCTTCGGGCAAACTGCGGCCACGCCTGCCGCGCCGGCCATGCAGGCGCCCGCATCGCAGGCGCCCGCGCAGCCGCCCGGCAGCGCCGAGATGTTCCGCGCCGCACCTGCCGCCCGCGTCCAGCACCAGCAATTGCGCGACATGCTGCACCTGTGGCGCGAAGGCATGGCGACTGGCGATGCTGGCGGGCGCGTCGCGATGGCCGCGCATTCCGCCGGTCCCGACGCGCGCCGCGAATTGCGCCTGCAGGAAGTCGTCAGCGTCGCCTCGCTGCTGCAGCGCGATGGCGCGCGCAATTTCGAAGCAGCGCTTGCCGGCAAGTGCGGGCTGCACGAAGCCATCCGCGAGGAACTCGCCGAGGGCGCGGGCCGGCTCGGCCTCGACCCCTCGCAGACCCGCCTCGACCCGCACCAGGAAGACGCGGTCGACCTGACCGGCTTGCTGTTCGAATCGATGCTGCGCGGCCACGCGATGGGTGGCGAGGCGCGGCGCCTGTTCGCGCGCCTGGTCATGTCCTACGTCAAGGTCGCGCTGACCGACGACAACCTGTTCGTGCAGGGCGAGCACCCGGCGCGCCGCCTGCTCGACGCGCTCGCGCTCGGTTGCGAGGGCAACGAGGGCGTGTCGGCGCAGGACCGCGAACTGCTCGACGGCGCGGGCCGCGTGGTCGACCGCGTCACCGCCCAGTACAACGAGGACCTCGCGATCTTCGAGCTCAGCGCCGGGGAAATGCAGGCCCTGGTCGAACAGCAGCGCCGCCGCGCCGACATCGCCGAACGCCGCAGCGCGGAGACCGCGCATGGCCGCGAGCGCCTCGCGCGCGCCCGCGACGTCGCCGCGCAGGCGCTGGCCGAGCGCATGGCCGGCCGTACGCTGACGCCGACGATCGCGCATTTCCTCGAGCGCCACTGGCAGCACCACCTGGTGCAGGTCGTCCTGCGCGATGGCGAGGACAGCGCGCGCATGCCGCGCGTGCTGGCCATGGCGGACGAACTGGTGTCGCTGGACGAAGCCGCGGCGCGTGGCGCCGGCCGCGAGGTCGCCTCGCGCGTGCTCGCATTGCATCCGGCGCTGGTCGAGGCCCTGTCCAGCTCCGGCCTCGACGAACAGGTCGCGGGCGAATGGATGGCGGGCCTGGCGCGCACCGTGGCGTTCCCCGATGTCCCGCGCGAACCGCGCGTGCCGCAGGCGCGAGCCACCGAAGAGGCCGACGAGGCACCGGTGCTGCGCGTCGTCGGCGGCCATGCGCAACTCGATTTCGATCCGGCCGTGGCCGAGCGCATGCGCTCGCTGCAGCCCGGCGACTGGATGCGGCTCACCGACGAGCGCGCGCACGAAATCGCGGTCAAGGTGGCCTGGATCAGCCCGCTCAGCGGCCGGCTGCTGCTGGTCAACCGGCGCGGCATCAAGCAGCTGGTGGCCTCGCCGGAACAGCTCGCGGCGCTGGTGCGCAGCGGGAACCTGTTCGCGGAGGCGGACGAGCTGCCCTTCGACGAGGCGATGCGCCTGGTGCGCCAGCGCCTCGGCCGCTCGGCCAGCCGCGCCGCCTGAAGCCGTTCGGCGCCGGGCGCGCGCATTCGCTAGGATGCGGGCAAGCACCCGGTGGAGCGGCGCATGGCGATGAAGGTGGCGATTGCGGTGGCGCGCGAGACCGCGCCGGGCGAGCGGCGCGTGGCGCTGACCCCCGAAACCTGCAGGAAGCTCGTCGCGGCCGGCGCCAGCGTGCGCGCCGAACGCGGCCTGGGCGAAGCCGCCGGATTCACCGATGCGGACTACGCGGCCGCAGGGGCGGAACTCGTCGCCGACGCGCAGGCCGCCCATGCCGGCGCCGATATCGTGCTCTGCGTGCAGGCGCCGCCACCCGCGGAGTTGCAGGCGCTGCCCGAAGGTACGGTCCTCGTCGGCATGCTGCAGCCCGACGCCGATCCGGCGCGCGCCGATGCGCTGCGCGCGCGCGGCATCGTCGCCTTCCCGCTGGAGCGCCTGCCGCGCACCACGCGCGCCCAGGCCATGGACGTGCTCAGTTCGCAGGCCGGCATGGCCGGTTACAAGGCCACGCTGCTCGCGGCACAGCTGTCGCCGCGCTTCTTCCCGATGCTGACCACGGCGGCGGGCACGATCCGTCCGTCGAAGGTGCTGGTCGTCGGCGCCGGCGTCGCCGGCCTGCAGGCGATCGCGACGGCGAAGCGCCTCGGCGCGCAGGTCGAAGGCTTCGACGTACGCCCCGAAACGCGCGAACAGATCGAATCGCTCGGCGGCAAGTTCCTGGACCTGGGCGTCAGCGCGGCCGGCGAGGGCGGCTACGCGCGCCAGCTCACCGACGAGGAACGCGCGGAACAGCAGCGCCGGCTCGGCGAGCACCTGCGCGGCGTGGACACGGTGATCTGCACCGCCGCGGTGCCCGGTCGCCCCGCGCCGCGCATCCTCACCGCCGGCATGGTGCAGGGCATGCGCGCGGGGAGCGTCATCGTGGACATGGCCGCGGAAACCGGCGGCAACTGCGAACTCACCCGGCCGGGCGAAACCGTCGCGGAATCGGGCGTCACGATCGCCGGGCCCCTGGGACTGGCCAGCAGCGGTGCCTTCCACGCCAGCGAGATGTTCGCGCGCAACGCGTACAACTTCGTCGCGCCGATGCTGCGCGATGGCCAGCTCGCGATCGACTGGGGCGACGAACTGTTCGCGCGCACGGCGTGGCCGCCGCGCGCGCAGGCAGCGCCGCCAGCCTGACGTCGCAAGCCTGGCGCCGCGCCGGCGCCGTCGCGGGCTAGCGCGGGTCCCGGTCCTTCGGCGGATTCGCCTCGACCCAGGCGCTGCGCTGGGCCTGCGTCATCCCGTGCCACTGGTCGCGCAAGGCCTTGCGTTGTTCGGGCGACATCGTGCGCATCTTCTCGAACAGCGCGCGCATCTCGCGGCGCCGCGCCGGATCCATGTGTTCCCAGTGGCCCAGGCCGCGTCGCGCCCGCGCGCGCTGCTCCGGCGTCATCGAGCGCCAGCGTTCGGCGTGGCCGTACATCCTCGCGCGCTCGCCCGGGTTGGAATCCCAGCGCTCGCGCAGCGGCGCGACGAGCAATTCGCGCTGCGCGGGCGTGAGCTGGTCCCATGCGGGCAGCACGGGTTGCGCAGCTTGCGCGACAGGGGCTGGCGCCTGCCGCGGCGCGCTGTCCTGCGCGCCGGCGATGCCGCTGGTGGCGCACAACGCAATGGCGAACAGCGCGGCCGCGACAGCGTGGCGGTGGAGGGTGGTCATCGCGTCATCACTCCGATGCGAGGGCAACGGCGTCGGAAGACGCCAGCCACAGGTAGAAGTCGGGATCCTGCTCGAGCGTGGCGGGCGCCGCGTTGGCGGCGACCGCGCTGGCCACCGCGGGCAGCACCGGCGCGGGGTCATGGGCCGTCCGCCACGGCGCCGCGAACGCCAGCGCCAGCGCGAGCGCCGGCGCGCCCAGCCAGGCCCAGCCGTGGCGGCGGTGCATCGCGGGCGTCGCGCCGGCGGTACCCGTGGCGCCGGCAGCGACCGCGGCCCGCCGGCGCTGCTGCAGCTGCGCGCGCACGCGC
>DATJDY010000066.1:0-5814 GCA_035497155.1 Luteimonas sp. | reverse complement strand
CGATCTGCGGTGGCTCGCCTCCGGACCCCGCTGCGGCATCGGCGAGATCGCGCTGCCTTCGCTCCAGCCCGGAAGCTCGATCATGCCGGGCAAGGTCAACCCGGTGGTTCCCGAGGCGACCTGCATGGTCTGCGCGCGGGTGATGGGCGGCCATGCCACGGTGACGATCGCCGGTGCGTCCGGCAACTTCCAGCTCAACGTGATGCTGCCGCTGGTCGCCAGCGAGCTGCTGGAATCGATCCGCCTGCTCGCCAACGTGATGCGCCTGCTGGCCGATTCGGCCATTGCCGGCCTGAAAGTGCGCGAGGGCAACGTGCGCGGGGCGCTGGCGCGCAATCCGATCCTCGTGACCGCGCTGAACCCGATCATCGGCTACGAGAAGGCCGCCGCGATCGCGAAGCGCGCCTACAGGGAAGGCCGCCCGGTGTTCGACATCGCCCTGGAGGACAGCGGGCTGCCGGCGACCGAATTGCGCAGGCTGCTGGATCCCGCCGTGCTTGCCATGGGCGGCATACAGCCCGGTGGCAAGCGCGTCGATGGAAAGCGTCGCGGCTAGCGCATCGCGAGTTCGTTGCGGACGTCGCGCTCGCAGTCATCGATGTCGTCCGCATCCAGCGTCGCGTACGGCCTGAATTCGGGCAGGCTGGCGGCCAGGCGCTGCTGCGAATCGCGCAGCTCCGGCAGGCCGCGGCAGATGCGGAGCACGGCGGGCTGGATCTCGCGCACGACGGTCGCGCGCACCTTGCGCTCGAGGCTGCCGGTCATGGCGCTGAAGAACAGGTGGAACATCCCGACGTCGGTGGCGTCGATCGCGAGCATCGCCGCGCGCTCGCCGGCGTCGATGCCGGTCTTCGCCAGGTCGATGACGTGCGCGCGGTAGGCCAGCAGCTGCGCGCGCTGGTCCGCGTCGATCGCGACGGGCTTGCCGTCGACGAGGAAATCGCCCGTCGGCGTGATCTCGCCCGGGGGCAGGGCGTGGCGCCTGTCGGCCTCGGCCTTGCTTTCCTTGCCGAAGCGCAGGGTGTCGCCGAGGGAGAGGTTTTCGTTCTCGAGCTTGGCGCGTTCCTGGGCCAGGTCGGCGCGGACTTCCGCGCGGGCGTCGGCGAGGTCCTGCGCGACTTCGCCGCGCGTCGTGCCGGCGTGGGCGGCCAGCGGCGAAAGGGCGAGGATCAGGACGGCGGCATGCATGGACTTCATGGGTGCTCCCGGGTGCGGAATGATCAGTGCTTGGGGTCGGCGCGCAGCCAGCGCGCGGTGTCTTCGAGGCGGTAGAAGCCGGAATCGGCGGCGTACTGCAAGTTCATGGCAGCAGTGCCTTCGCGTCCCGGGACTACTTCGTCGACCAGGCGCCGTCGCGATCGATGTCGCGGGCGCAGTCGTCGACGTCTTCCTGGTCCATGCTCGCGTACGGCCGGAACTCCGGCATCGACGCGGCGAGCTTCTGCTGGGCATCGAGCAGGGCGGGCAGGCGCGTGCAGATCAGCTTCGCCTCTTCCTTCAGCTCGCTGGCCTTGGCTTCGATGCGATCTTCCATGTGCTGCTTGTCGCCGCCGCCGAAGATCGAGCCGAGCGCCTCGGACACGGCGACGCCGGCGAGATCGGCGCCCTTCGCGCCGATGGCCATGCCGGCCTCGGCGACGTCGATCATGCGTCCGCGGTATTCGAGCAGCATCGCGCGTTGCGCCGGCGTGGTCGCGACGGTCTTGCCGCCGACGACCAGGTCGCCCCGGGGCGTGATCGACGCTTCGGGACCGGTGTCGCCGCTGCCGCCGTAGTGCTTGCCGTTGATTTCCAGGCCACCGCCATGGTTCAGGCTGATGTCCTTGGTCCGCAGTTCGACGCGTGCCTTGGCGATCTCGCGCTCGACCTGTTTGCCGATCGTGGTCGTGGCCTTGCCGGCCTCGGCCGAGGCCTGCGCCACCGCGCCGGCGACGGAGTCGTCCGCTGCGGGCGCCTGCCGCGAGCTGCAGCCGCCGGCGAGCGGCAGCGCCGCGACGGCCAGGGCCAGGGAAGCGATGCGAAGCTTGTTCATGGCATGGATTCCGTTTCGATGTCGGGGAAGGACTGGCCAGCGCGCGGCCGGCCAGCCATTGCTCAGTTGTCGTCGCGCCAGCGGCGCAGGCGGATCGCGCCGATGATCATCGCCACGCCGGCCACCGCACCGATCCACAGCTGTGGGGTCGCCAGCACCGCGTAGGTGGTGCGAACCGCGGCCAGCGTGTCGAGCGGGTTGCCGTTGCCGAAGTGGTCGGGCATGTGGGTCGCGGAGATCCAGCTGCCCGGCGCGACGCTGAGCAGCGCGCGGCCGACGACGTTCTTCCAGAACCAGCCCGACTCCAGGTTGAAGAGGTGCATCAGGTCGAACCAGGTCACGAAGATGCCGGCGAACAGCGGGATCATCAGCGCCCAGAGGAAGGGCTTGCTCTTGGCCCAGGACGAGCACAGCAGCAGCCAGCCGGCGGTCGGCAGCGCCCAGAGCGCGTATACCGGGATCATCACGACCATCTGGCCCGCGACCGTGAGCGGACTCGCCGGACCCCACACGAGGGTGAGCGGGTTGCCGCCGTGCAGCAGCACCGCGCCGCTGAGGACCACGAGGAAGCCGACCATCGTCGCCAGCGCCGCGCCGACCGCGATCACCGGGGCCACCAGCAGCGCGCTCGCCACCTTCGACAGCACCGTCTCGCGGTCGGACAGCGGAAGCGACTTCCAGAACAGCACGCTGCGGTCCTTGCGGTCGTCGTACAGCGCGCCGAGGCAGTAGAAGAACACCACGAACGCGAGCACGATGAAGGGCCAGCTCGAGGCCATGAACAGGCTCATGTCGATGCCGTGGCCGAGCTTCTGCAGGTCGGCCTGGTCCATGTGCGAGGTGAGGGCGCCCAGGTCGATGCCGCTGACCTTGAAGCCCCGGCCGTCGATGTCGAAGTTGCCGGAGGAACGGCGCGCGGCCATCTCGCCGACGCCGAAGCCCATGATCGAGAGCAGCAGGAAGATGCCGCCGGCGACCAGCGGCGCCCATAGGAAGCCGCCCTTGTGTTCCCAGAACTCGCGCCGGAGCAGGAGCTTGAACTTGTGGGTCGGGTGCGGCATCACTTTCGCGGGGGCGTTCATGCGTAGGTTCCCTTCATCGTGGCGACGAACAGGTCGGCCAGGCCCGGGGTGCGGGTTTCGCCGAGCGGTGCGAGGCGGTCGCGCGGTACGGAGTCGAACAACATCACGGTCTTGCCGAAGGGCAGCGCGCGCTCGTCGATCGGCTTGAGCCCGCGCGCGGCCTGCAACTGCGCGGCGTCCACCAGGACCTCGACGTAGCGTTCGCCGACGGCTTCCATCGGCGCGGCGAGCACCATCTTCCCGTCGCGGATGAACATCACGTCGGTGAGGATGTGCTCGACTTCCTCGACCTGGTGGGTGGTGATGAGGATGGTCTTCTCCTCGTCGAAGTAGTCCTCCAGCAGGCGCTGGTAGAACTGCTTGCGGTAGAGGATGTCGAGGCCGAGCGTGGGCTCGTCGAGCACCAGCAGCTTCGCGTCGATCGCCATCACCAGGGCCAGGTGCAGCTGCACGATCATGCCCTTGGACAGTTCGCGCACGCGCAGGTTGGGCTTGAGCTGGGTGTTGGCGAGGAAGCGCTCGCAGCGGGCCCGGTCGAAGCGCGGATGCACGCCGGCGACGAACTCGATCGCGTCGGCGACGCGCAGCCAGCGCGGCAGCACCGCCACGTCGGCGATGAAGCACACGTCGTTCATCAGGTCGTCGCGCTGGGTGCGCGGATCGCGGCCGAGCACGTCCAGCGAACCCTCGAACGGGACCAGGCCCAGGATCGCCTTGAGCGCGGTGGTCTTGCCGGCGCCGTTGGGACCGATCAGGCCGACGATGCGGCCGGCGGGAATGGTGAAGTCGGCGTTGTCGAGCGCGACCTTGTTCTTGTAGGCCTTGCGCAGGCCGCGGGCGGTGACCACGTTGTGGGTGTCGGTCGCGTTCATCGCTTGTCTCCGTCCTTGAGCAGGTCGCCGGCCATCAGGCCCAGGCGCTGGATGCGCTCGAGCACCAGCGGCCACTCCTCGGTGAGGAACCGCTGGCGCTCGCTGGCGAGCAGCTTCTTCGATGCTTCTTCGGTCACGTACATGCCAAGTCCCCTGCGTTTCTCGACGAGCGCCTCGTCCGCCAGTTCCTGGTAGGCGCGCGACACGGTGATCGGATTGAGCTGGTATTCGGCGGCGACCTGCCGCACGGAGGGCAATGCGTCGCCGGGCTTGAGTTCGCCCTCGAGCATCATCGCGATCACCCGCTCCTTGAGCTGGCGGTAGATCGGGGCGCCGTCGTTCCACTGGATCGGGCTCATCGCTCAGCTCCCGGTTGCGCGGCGCAGACCCTGCGCGATGGAGAAATACGGAAGGGCGAGCGCGCTGCGGGCGCGACGGGCGTGGGCGGCGCGCGGGGCGGCGGCCGTGTCGGCCTCCGTGCCGGCGGCATCGGCCATGCCGGTGTCCGGGGCGACAGCGTCCTGGGAGGCGGAAGCGGCGAACACCGCGAAATCCGGTTGGACCGGCTGCGGCGGCGCACCCGCCAGCAGCATCAGGCCGAGCACCGCGGCAGTCGCCGAGAGCGCGGTCATCGTGTGCTGGAGCTTGCGGTTCATGGGGTAGGTCCTGCGCTGGGGTAACTGGTGTTGTATGCAACTATAACACCGAAACACACCCGGTCAAGTGCCGGGACCCCAACTGATGGCAGGGGTGGCGTTGCCGCGGCGACCCCCGGCCCGCGACAATGGACGACCATTCCCGCCCGGCCACCCGCGCCGGCGACCACTGGAGTCCCCCCGCATGACCCTGTTCGCGCGCGCCGCCGTCGCGCTTGTCCTCGCCGCCGCCGTCGTCGGCCCGGCGTCCGCCCAGAAGGCACCTGCCCGCAAGGCACCCGCGAAGGCGTCCGCCCCGGCCGAGGTCCGCCTCGATACCGACAAGGCGAAGGTGAGTTACCTGATCGGCATGGACGTGGGCAAGTCGCTGGCACCGGCCGGCCCGGACATCGACATGGCTGCATGCCAGCGCGCGATCCGCAACGGGTTCGACGGCGGCAAGCCGCTGATCGCCGATGACCAGGCGCAGGCCGTGACGCAGGCGCTGATCGCGCGCGTCGGCGCGCGCAACGGCAAGGCGCCTCCCGGCGCGCCGGTGCCCGAGGTCGCGAAGGACCAGGTCGGATACCTGGTTGGCGCCGACGTCGGCAGGCGGCTCGCGCCGATCGCCGACGAGATCGACCTCGCGGTGCTGATGCAGGGCATGCGCGCTTCGCTCGAAGGCGCGAAACCGCTCCTGGACGAAGCCGAAGCCAATGCCGTGCGCACCGCGTTCTCCGAGCGCATCAGCGCGAAGCTGCAGGCGCAGGCCGCCGAACTCGGGCGCAGGAACACGGCCGAGGGCGAAGCCTTCCTCGCGAAGCACAAGCTCGAGAAGGGGGTGTTCACCACGCCGTCGGGCCTGCAGTACATGGTGTTGCGGCAGGGCAGCGGCCAGCGCCCTGGCCCGCACGACCGCGTTCGCGTGAATTATCGCGGCACGCTGCTCGACGGCACCGAGTTCGACAGTTCCTACGCAAAAGGCGCGCCTGTCGAATTCGGCCTCGACCAGGTCATCCCCGGCTGGACGGAAGGCCTCGGCCTGATGCCGGTCGGCAGCAAGTACAAGCTGTGGATCCCCGCGAACCTGGCGTACGGCGAGCAGGGAACTCCGGGCGGCCCGGTGGGGCCCAACGCGACGCTGGTGTTCGACGTCGAACTGCTCGCGATCCCGAACTGACGCACCCGCGATC
>DATJDY010000065.1:0-4053 GCA_035497155.1 Luteimonas sp. | reverse complement strand
AACGCGTTGACCATGTAGAAGATCGGGTTGGCGTGGGTCAGGGCCTCCGCCCAGCCCGGCAGCAGCCGCACCGAATAGAACACGCCGCCCAGGTAGGTCAGCGGGGTGAGGATGAAGATCGGCACGATCGCGACGTCATCGAACTTCTTGGCGAACACCGCGTTGACGAAGCCGGCGAGCGAGAAGATCGTCGCGCCGAGCAGCACCGTCGTCAGGGTCACGAACGGATGCGGCATGCGCACGCGCGTGAACAGCATCGCGATGCACAGCACGATCACGCCGACCATCAGCCCGCGCAGCACCGCGCCGGCGACGTAGCCGCCGAGGATCACCCAGTTCGGCATCGGGCTGACCAGCAGCTCCTCGACGTGGCGGCCGAACTTGGCGCCGAAGAAGCTCGAGGAGATGTTGCCGTAGCTGTTCTGGATCACGCTCATCATCACCAGGCCGGGGACGATGAAGTCCATGTAGCTGATGCCGTCCATCTTGCCGACGCGCGAGCCGATCAGCCCGCCGAAGATCAGGAAGTACAGGGTCTGGGTGATCGCGGGCGGCACCAGCGTCTGGGTCCAGATGCGGAGGATGCGGCTGACCTCGCGGCGCGCGATCGTTCCCAGCGCGATCCAGTTGCGGCGGGCGACGCTCGGCATGCCGGCATCGTGCATCCCGTCCCGGGCAGTTGCGGCGACAGGCGTGTTCATGCCGCGGCTCCCTGGCGCTTCTCGCCGTCGCTCGCGCCGTGATCGCTGGTGAGGCGCACGAAGAGTTCCTCCAGCCGGTTCGACTTGGTGCGCATCGAGCGCACGCGAATGCCCGCATCGCTCAACCGCGCGAACACGCCGTTGAGGTCCATCGCGCGCGGCATCTCCAGGTCCAGGGTGTGGGCATCCTGCGCGACGAGCGTGGTGCCGGGTATGCCGGGCAGGTCGGCGGGCAACGTGCCGTCGACGTCGAGCAGGAAGCCTTCCACGTCGAGCTTCGCGAGCAACCCGCGCATCGGCCCCTGCTCGACGATGGTGCCGCGGTCGATGATCGCGAGGTTGCGGCACAGGCTCTCCGCTTCCTCCAGGTAATGCGTGGTCAGGATGATCGTGGTGCCGGCCGCGTTGATCTCGCGCAGCGTCTTCCACATGCCGCGGCGGATCTCGATGTCCACGCCGGCCGTCGGTTCGTCGAGGATCAGCAGGCGCGGCCGCGTCATCATCGCCCGCGCGATCATCAGGCGGCGCTTCATGCCGCCCGACAGCGTGCGCGACATCTTGTCGGCCTTGTCCCAGAGGAAGGCGTTGCGCAGCTCCTGCTCGGCGCGCACCAGCGCCTCGGCGCGCGGGATGCCGTAGAACCCCGCGTAGTTCACGAGGATGTCGAGCGGCTTCTCGAACATGTTGAAGTTGATTTCCTGCGGCACCAGGCCGAGCATCCGCATCGCCGCGCCGCGGTCCGCGTGCAGGTCGGTGCCGAACACGCGCACGTCGCCGGAGGTCTTGTTCACCAGCGAGCTGACGATGCCGATCAGGGTGGACTTGCCGGCGCCGTTCGGGCCGAGCAGGGCGAAGAAGTCGCCGGGCGCGACTTCGAGCGAGACGCCCTTGAGCGCTTCGACGCCGTTGTCGTAGGTCTTGCGCAGCGCCGAAACCTGCAGCGCCGGCGCGTCGTGGGTGGGGGCCATACGTGGAGGAGTGACAGCGGCCTGCGCGGCGGAGCCGGTAGTATAGGCGTCCCGTGGCCGCATCCCGGCCGCCGCTGCAGCCCATCCCCCGCCTTGGCCATCGTCCAGTTCCCGCTCAAGCTCGTGTCGCGCCGCATGCTGGCGCCGACCGTCGCCCACCTCGCGTTCGCCCGTGCCGACGGGCAGCCGATGCCCTTCGTGCCGGGCCAGTTCCTGCAGGTGCATTTCCACTACGGCGACGGCACCGCGACCAAGCGTTCGTATTCGCTGGCGACGCTGCACGACCAGGCGAACGGCCCGGCGCGGTCGGTCGAGATCGCGGTGAGCTATGTCGCCGGCGGCGCGGCGACCGCGCTGTTCGAAGGCCTGGAATCCGGCGACGAAATCCAGGCCAGTGGTCCGTACGGGCGCTTCTGCCTGATGCCGGACGACACGAACGGTCGCTACCTGCTGATCGCCACCGGCACCGGCGTGACGCCATACCGGGCGATGCTGCCGCAACTGGCGGCGCTGATCGCGGCGCGCGGCCTGCGCGTCGTGCTGCTGCAGGGCGCGCGCACGCCGGCCGAGCTGCTGTACGGCGACGAGTTCCGCGCCTTCGCCGACGCGCACCCCGGGCATTTCCGCTACGTGCCCTGCCTGTCGCGCGAACTGCCCGCCGAGCCGCACCCCGACGTGCGCCACGGCTACGTGCAGCAGTTCCTGTCCGAGTTCGGGCCGGACGCCGGCGACGACGTCGCCTACCTCTGCGGCAACCCGAACATGGTCGACGCCTGCTTCGAGGCGTTGAAGGACGCCGGCCTGGACATCCGCCGGATCCGCCGCGAGAAATACGTCAGCAGCAAATAGCAGCCCCGGCCGCGGTTGCGCCAAGTGTAAAGGGTGCTTGACAGCCCGGTCCGGCTCTCCCTAGAATCCTGTCAAGCTTCCTTGACAGGCTGTCCCGATGACCCTCAAAGCGCCAGCCCTCCTGGCCATCGCCGTTGCCCTCCTCCTGGCCACGTTCGGGGCGTCATCGCTGTGGGCGCTGCCGCCCTTCGCGACGGGGCTGCTCTACGGCACCGGCTTCGGGTTGCTGTTCGCCGCCTTCCTGCGCTGGCGCCTGCCGGATGGCTGCGACGCCTCCACCCCCAGCCTGCGCCGCCGCTACCTGCGCGAGTTCCTCCCGGCGATGGCGGGCTACGTCATCGGCCTGTTCGTGTCGCTGTTGCTGCTCAAGCGGGTCGACGAGCCGGCACTGCGCGCGCTCATCGCGCTGGTCCCGGTCGCGCCGGTCGTGCTGGTGGTGCGCGCGATCATCCGCTACATCCGCGACGCCGACGAACTGCAGCGCCAGATCGAACTCGAATCCGTGAGCCTGGCGACCGCGCTGGTGTCGATGCTGTACCTCGCCGGCGGCTTCCTGCAGATGGCCAGCGTGATCGACATCCCGTCGGGCGTGGCCATGTTCTGGGTTTTCCCGCTGGTCTGCCTGTCCTACGGGCTGGTCAAGACCGTGGTCGCGCGCCGGTACCGTTGACACCATGGAAAGCCGCATCCGCGAGCTGCGCGAACGCTTCGGCTGGTCGCAGGGCGAGCTGGCCGAGCGCCTGGACGTCTCGAGGCAGACGGTGAACGCGCTCGAGACCGGCAAGTACGACCCGAGCCTGCCGCTGGCGTTCCGGCTGGCGCGGCTGTTCGCCGAACCCATCGAATCCATCTTCATTCCCGACCCGTGAGCCACACCATGCGAATTCCCCGTCTTTCCACGCTGTGTCCGCCGCCGGGCAAGAACCTGCGCGCCGCCGGCATCAGCTATCTCGGCAGCGGCGCCGCCTTCCTGGCGGTTGCGGCCTCGGGCCAGCCGGCCTTCCTGGGCTTGGGTTGCGCCTTCATCGGCATCGGCATCGCGTTCATCGCGCGCAGCCGGAAGGACGGTCGCTGATGTCGCGCAAGGCCAGGTTCATCCTCGCGGTCGCCGTCATGGCCGGCCTGTTCGGCTATCGCTACTGGCGCGACCACCGCGCGCCGGCGAACGCCACGCAGGTGCAGGCCGCCGCCGGCGCTGCCACGAAGCCCGCGAAGGCCATGGCCGCCGCCGACGCGCCGCCGGCGCAGCCGCGCATGTACGGCCGCATCGCGTTCACGCCCTGCACGCTGGCGCCGCAGTTCGGCCCGGCGAGCGTCGAGGCGCAGTGCGGCAGTTACGAAGTCGCCGAGGATCCGGCGCATCCGGACGGCCGCCGTATCAAGCTCAACATCGCCTGGATCGCACCCGACGACGACGCGGAGATCGCGCCCGATCCGGTGTTCCTGCTCGCCGGCGGCCCCGGCCAGTCGGCGACCGAATCGTACCCGCAGGTCGCCGCCGCGTTCCGCGACGTGCTGAAGCATCGCAACGTCGT
>DATJDY010000064.1:0-2093 GCA_035497155.1 Luteimonas sp. | reverse complement strand
GCGCATCTGGGCCATCATCCTCGCCGTCATCGGGATTTCTTCGTTGATCCTTTCGCATCGCGCCTCGACCCGGATCAACGCGGCCATCGTCCTCATGGCGGCGTGGGAGCTGGCGTTCGTGTCCTCGCTACCCTTCAACCTGACGATCGGCGAGATCCACAGGAAGGCGCAGCAGGGTTGGCGAATGTCCCTGCCGAGCAGGCTGATCGGTTTCGCAACCATCGCCCTGATCATCCTTGCCGTTTACCTGCAATTCCACGGGCGCTGAACGCGTCGCCTCCGGGCGCGTGACTTCCAGCGCTTGACGCCCGGGTCCCCGGGAGGCAGCGTGGCGGCCTCTCGCGCCACGCCGGCGCGACACCGGGGAACCGCATGCGACCTGTCCGACGCTCCTTCCGCCTGGCGCTGCTCGCCGCCGCCATGACCGCGTGCCTCGGCACGCCCGCGCTCGCCGCGGACGGCGTCGCCACGCAGTCCACGGGGGCCGCCGCGCCCGCCACTGCGCCTGCGCAGGCCGATTTCCTGGCCGCGCACATGGACACCTCGGTGGACCCGGGCGTCGATTTCTTCGACTACGCCAACGGCGCCTGGCTGAAGGCGAACCCGATCCCGGCGTCGGAGTCGGCGTGGGGCATCGGCAATGCGGTGGACGAGCAGCTCTACGCCAGCCTGCGCTCGATCAACGAAGGTGCGGCGAAGGCGCAGTCGGCGCCGGGCAGCGACCAGCAGAAGATCGGCGATTTCTGGGCGACGGCGATGGACACCGCGCTGGCCGAGCGCCTGGGCGCCGCGCCGCTGCGCGACAGCCTCGCCCGCATCGACGCGATCTCGTCGCCGGCCGATGCCATCGACACGGTGTTCGCGTTCAAGCCGGTCGGCGTCGGCGGCCTGTTCCGCATCGGCATCGGCCAGGACGACAAGGCCAGCGACACGATGGCCGTCAACATCCGCCAGGGCGGCCTGGGCCTGCCCGAGCGCGATTTCTATTTCAATCCGGAACAGGGCGTCGCGAAGATCCGCGCCGAGTACGTCGACCACATTGCGCGCAGCCTCGAGCTGCTCGGCCGCGACGAGGCCGGCGCGAAGGCCGCGGCGACGCAGGTCATGGCGTTCGAGACCGCGCTGGCGACCGCGTCGCGCAAGCTCGCCGACCTGCGCGACCCGGAGAAGAACTACAACAAGATGTCGCCCGCCGAGCTGACGGCGAAGTACACGCCGTCGATCGACTGGACCGCGCGCCTCGGCGCGTGGGGCATCCATCCCGATTACGTGATCGTGGGCCAGCCCGAGTTCATGGCGGCGATGGACAAGCTGGTCGCCGCGACGCCGGTGCCCGTGCTGCAGGACTACCTGCGCTATCACCTGGCCGATGATTACGCGCCTTACCTGTCGGCGGCGTTCGACCAGGAGCACTTCCGCTTCCACGGCCAGGCGATGTCGGGGCAGAAGGAGCAGCGCGAGCGCTGGAAGCGCGCGCTCGACGAGGAAGGCGACGCGATGGGCATGGTGCTCGGCCGCATCTTCGTCAAGGAATACTTCCCGGAGGCGGCCAAGCAGCGCTACACCGCGATGGTCGAGGCCATCCGCGGCACGCTGCACGACCGCATCGAGCGCCTGGACTGGATGGGCGCCGGCACCAAGACGAAGGCGCTGGCCAAGCTCGCAGCGATCACGCCGAAGGTCGGCTATCCGGACAAGTGGAAGGATTATTCGGCGCTGCAGGTCGGGCGTGATTCGTACGCGGCGAACATGATGGCTGCGGCGCGCTGGCGCTTCCAGGACAACCTGTCGAAGTTCGGCAAGCCCGTGGATCGCACCGAATGGGGCATGACGCCGCAGACCTACAACGCGTACTACAACCCGTCGAACAACGAGATCGTGCTGCCGGCGGCGATCTTCACCGTGCCGGGCGTGCCCGACGCGCAGGTGGACGACGCGGTCGCCTACGGCTATGCCGCGGCCAGCACCATCGGCCACGAAATCACGCACGGCTTCGACGACGAGGGCCGCCAGTACGACGCCAAGGGCAACCTGTCGGGCTGGTGGACGAAGGAAGACGAGGCGCGCTTCAACGCCGCCGCGCAGAAGATGGT
>DATJDY010000063.1:0-4134 GCA_035497155.1 Luteimonas sp. | reverse complement strand
CTGGAGCGAAGGCCGCCTCGACCTGGACCGCAACGCATTCGACGCGGGCGGCGGCAGGTTCCACGTCGTCGCCTACGATTTCGGCGTCAAGACCAACATCCTGCGCATGCTCGCCGAGCGCGGCTGCGACCTGACCGTGGTGCCCGCGCGGACGCCGGCTGCCGAGGTGTTCGCGCTGCAACCGGACGGCGTGTTCCTGTCCAACGGCCCCGGCGATCCGGCGCCCTGCGATTACGCGATCGCGGCGACGCGCGAATTCGTCGCCAGGAAGCTGCCGCTGTACGGCATCTGCCTCGGCCACCAGATCCTCGGCCTGGCGCTCGGCGCGAAGACGGTGAAGATGAAGTTCGGCCACCACGGCGCGAATCATCCCGTCATCGACACCGACAGTGGACGCGTGCTGATCACCAGCCAGAACCATGGCTTCGCCGTGGACGAGGCGACGCTGCCGGCGAACGCGCGCGTCACGCACCGTTCGCTGTTCGACGGTTCCAACCAGGGCATCGCGCTCACCGACGCCCCGGCCTTCAGTTTCCAGGGCCATCCGGAAGCGAGTCCCGGACCGCACGACGTCGCCTACCTCTTCGACCGCTTCATCGCGTCGATGCTCGAATCGCGCGCAGGGGCGCACTGACATGCCGAAGCGCACAGACATCAAGACCGTCCTGATCATCGGTGCCGGCCCGATCGTCATCGGCCAGGCCTGCGAGTTCGACTACTCCGGCGCCCAGGCGTGCAAGGCGCTGCGCGACGAGGGCTATCGCGTCGTGCTGGTCAACAGCAACCCGGCGACGATCATGACCGACCCGGGCATGGCCGACGCGGTCTACATCGAACCGATCAACCGCGCGTCGGTCGAGAAGATCATCGCCAAGGAGCGCCCCGAGGCCCTGCTGCCGACGATGGGCGGGCAGACCGCGCTCAATTGCGCGCTCGACCTCGCCGACCACGGCGTGCTGGAGAAGTACGGCGTCGAATTGATCGGCGCCTCGCGCGAAGCGATCCGCATGGCCGAGGACCGCGAGCTGTTCAAGCAGGCGATGGCCGACATCGGCCTGGAGTGCCCGCGCGCCGAAGTCGCGCGCACGTTCGAGCAGGCGGTGGAGAGCCAGGCGAAGGTCGGCTACCCGACCATCATCCGCCCCAGCTTCACCCTCGGCGGCAGCGGCGGCGGCATCGCCTACAACAAGGAGGAGTTCGAGGAGATCGCCAGGCGCGGCCTCGAGCTCTCGCCCGTGCACGAGATCCTCGTCGAGGAGTCGGTGCTGGGCTGGAAGGAATTCGAGATGGAAGTGGTCCGCGACACCGCGGACAACTGCATCATCGTCTGCTCGATCGAGAACTTCGACGCGATGGGCGTGCATACCGGCGACTCGATCACCGTCGCGCCGGCGCTGACCCTGACCGACAAGGAATACCAGCGCCTGCGCGACGCGTCGATCGCGGTGCTGCGCAAGATCGGCGTCGACACCGGCGGCTCCAACGTGCAGTTCGGCATCAACGCCGCCGATGGCCGCGTCGTGGTCATCGAGATGAACCCGCGCGTGTCGCGTTCCTCGGCGCTCGCCTCGAAGGCCACCGGCTTCCCGATCGCCAAGGTCGCGGCGAAGCTGGCGGTTGGCTACACGCTCGACGAGCTCAAGAACGAGATCACCGGCGGCCTGACCCCGGCCTCGTTCGAGCCGAGCATCGATTACGTCGTCACCAAGATCCCGCGCTTCGCGTTCGAGAAGTTCCCGGCCGCCGACGCGCGCCTGACCACGCAGATGAAGTCCGTGGGCGAGGTGATGGCGATCGGCCGCACCTTCCAGGAATCGCTGCAGAAGGCGCTGCGCGGACTGGAGACCGGAAAGGCCGGCCTCGACCCGACCGGCCTGGACCTGTCCAGCGACGACGACTTGGCGATCCTGCGGCGCGAGCTGAGGGAACCGGGCCCGGAACGCATCTTCCACATCGCCGACGCGTTCCGCGCCGGCATGTCGGTGGAGGACGTGCATGCGCTGTGCTTCGTGGATCCCTGGTTCCTCGACCAGATCCAGGAAATCGTCTCGATGGAAGCGGTCGTCGCCGCCGGCGGCCTCGATGCGCTCGATGCGAAGCGCCTGCGCCGCCTCAAGCGCGCCGGATTCTCCGACGCGCGCCTCGCCGCGCTCGCCGGCACCAGCGAATCCGCGCTGCGCGCGCTGCGCAAGGCCTTCGGCGTGCGCCCGGTCTACAAGCGCGTGGATTCCTGCGCTGCCGAATTCGCGACCACGACTGCGTACATGTACTCGACCTACGAGGACGAGTGCGAAGCGCTGCCGACCGACCGCCGCAAGATCATGGTGCTCGGCGGCGGCCCGAACCGGATCGGGCAGGGCATCGAGTTCGACTACTGCTGCGTGCACGCTGCGCTCGCGCTGCGCCAGGACGGGTTCGAGACCATCATGGTCAACTGCAACCCGGAGACGGTTTCCACCGACTACGACACTTCCGACCGCCTGTACTTCGAGCCGCTGACGCTCGAGGACGTGCTCGAGATCGTCGAGCTGGAGAAGCCCGAGGGCGTGATCGTGCAGTACGGCGGGCAGACGCCGCTGAAGCTGGCGCGCGCGCTCGAGGCGAACGGCGTGCCGGTGATCGGCACCTCGCCGGATTCCATCGACCTGGCCGAGGACCGCGAGCGCTTCCAGAAGCTGGTCGAGAGCCTCGGCCTGCTGCAGCCGCCCAACCGCACCGCGCGCAACCCCGACGAGGCGCTCGCCCTGGCGCGCGAGATCGGCTACCCGCTGGTCGTGCGGCCGAGCTACGTGCTGGGCGGCCGTGCGATGGAAGTCGTGCACTCCGACGCCGACCTGTCGCGCTACATCCGCGACGCGGTGAAGGTCTCGAACGATTCGCCGGTGCTGCTCGACCGCTTCCTCGACCACGCGGTCGAGGTCGACGTGGACGTGATCGCAGACCGCGACGGCCAGGTGCTGATCGGCGGCGTGATGGAGCACATCGAGGAAGCCGGCGTGCATTCCGGCGACTCTTCGTGCTCGCTGCCCCCGTACTCGCTGCCGGCCGACGTGCAGGCCCGCCTGCGCGAGCAGGTCGTGGCCCTGGCGCGCGCGCTGAACGTCGTCGGCCTGATGAACACCCAGTTCGCCGTGCAGCACGACGACGACGGCGAGGCGACGATCTTCCTGCTGGAAGTGAACCCGCGCGCTTCGCGCACCGTACCGTTCGTGTCCAAGGCCACGGGCGTGCCGCTGGCCGCGATCGCGGCGCGCTGCATGGCCGGGATGTCGCTGGCCGAGCAGGGCGCGACGAAGGAAATCGTGCCCGACTACTACTCGGTGAAGGAAGCGATCTTCCCCTTCGCCAAGTTCCAGGGCGTCGACCCGATCCTCGGGCCGGAGATGCGCTCCACCGGCGAGGTGATGGGGGTGGGCAAGACCTTCGGTGCGGCCTTCGCGCGCGCCGAGGAAGCCGCCGGCATCCGCGCGCCCGAAGTCGGCAAGGTTTTCGTGTCCGTGCGCGACCCGGACAAGGGCCGCCTGTTGCCGGTGGCGCAGGACCTGATCCGCCGCGGCTGCACGCTGGTCGCCACCCGCGGCACCGCCACCTGGCTGCGCGACAACGGCCTGGAATGCGAGATCGTCAACAAGGTGCTGGAAGGCCGGCCGCACATCGTCGACCTGATCAAGAACGGCGAGATCGCCTACATCGTCAACACCACCGAGGGCCGGCAGGCGATCGCGGACTCGTTCTCCATCCGCCGCGAAGCGCTGCAGGCGCGGGTCACGTATTCGACCACTGTTTCCGGGGCGAGGGCGCTGCTGCACTCGCTGGACTTCCGCGACGGCGGGCCGGTATGGTCGCTGCAGGAACTGCACGCGTCGCTGGCCTGACCGCCGCGCGCCACGCCAACATCGAGGAACCACCATGCGGTCACCGATCACCACCAAGGGCGCGCAGCGACTGCGCGCCGAACTCGAGGAACTCAAGTCGACCCAGCGGCCGGCGGTGATCCAGGCGATCGCCGAGGCGCGCGCGCACGGCGACCTCAAGGAGAACGCCGAGTACCACGCCGCGCGCGAACTGCAGAGCTTCACCGAGGGGCGCATCGCCCAGCTCGAAGGGCTGCTGTCGACCGCCGAAGTCATCGAC
>DATJDY010000062.1:0-1618 GCA_035497155.1 Luteimonas sp. | reverse complement strand
TGAGCCTGCGCACCAAGGGCGTGTACTTCATCATGGTCACGCTCGCGTTCGCGCAGATGGCCTATTTCGTGTTCCACGACACCCATCTGGCCGGCGGCAGCGACGGCATCTTCCTGTACGCCAAGCCCAGGCTCGAGCTGGCCGGCCGCACCTTGCTCGACCTGGACAAGCGGCGCCAGCTGTACTACGCGGTGATCGCGACGCTGATCGCCAGCTACGCGCTGCTCGCGCTGCTGCGGCGCTCGCGCTTCGGCCATGCGCTGGCGGGCATTCGGGTCAACGAGCCGCGCATGCGCGCCGCCGGCTTCGCGACCTTTCGCTACAAGCTCGCCGCGTTCGTGATCGCCGGTGCGCTCGCCGGCCTGGCGGGCTTCCTGCTCGCGGCCAAGGACGGCGTCGTCAACCCCGAGCTGTTGGGCTGGCACGAGTCGGGCACGGTGCTGCTGATGGTCATCCTCGGCGGCATCGGCAGCCTGCGCGGCGCGGTCATCGGCGCGGTGGCGTTCACGCTGCTCAAGGAGCTGTATCAATCCGAGGCGCTGCTCGGGCCGCTGGCCGAGCACTGGCAGCTGAGCCTGGGCCTGACGATCATCGCGTTCGTTGCGCTGCTGCCCAAGGGCCTGGTCGGCCTCGCCGCGCTGGTGCAGCGTCGCTCACACCCCGTCGAGGTCGCCGGTCATGGTTGAGCGTGCCGCCTCTGTGCCCGGCGCACCGCTGCTGCGCGCGCTTGCGCTGACACGCCGCTTCGGTGGCCTGATCGCGGTGAACGCGGTGTCGCTCGACCTGCACATCGGCGAGGTGCACGCCGTGATCGGCACCAATGGCGCGGGCAAGTCCACGCTCATCAACATGCTGTCGGGCGAGCTCGCGGCGAGCGGCGGGCGCATCGAGTTCGAGGGCGCGGACGTGACGCGCCGCACCCAACCCCGACGCGCCCGCGCCGGCATCGGGCGCAGCTACCAGCGCACCACCATCTTCCCCGAGTTCAGCGTGCTCGAGAACTGCCGCCTCGCGGCGCAGGCGGTGCGGCCACGCGGCTGGGCCATCTGGGAGGCCGCACAGCACTGCAGCCAGAGCCTCGCCGCGGCCCACCAAGCGCTGGCCGCCGCCGGGCTGCAGCTCGAGTCGCAGCGCCTCGCCGGGCTGCTGAGCCACGGCGGCCAGCGCCAGCTCGAGATCGCGATGTGCCTGGCGACCGGACCGCGCGTGTTGCTGCTCGCTGAGCCTCTCGCCGGGATGGGCGCCGAGGAAACGACGCGCATGCTCGCGCTGCTGGCGGACCTCAAGCGCGACCACGCGGTGCTGCTGGTCGAACACGACATGGACGCGGTGTTTCGCATCGCCGACCGCATCACCGTGATGGTGGACGGCGCGGTGATCGCAAGCGACACCCCCGAGCGCATCCGCAGCAACCGCGAGGTGCAGACGGCCTACCTCGGCGACGCGCACTGACTGCCATGCTGAAGATCGAGAACCTGCACGCCGCCTACGGCGACAGCCACGTGCTGCGCGGCGTGAGCCTGGAGTTGCCGGCCGGCACCGCGCTCGGCCTGCTCGGGCGCAACGGCATGGGCAAGACCACCTTGATCCGAACCCTGATGGGCTATGTGCCGGCCAC
>DATJDY010000061.1:0-7324 GCA_035497155.1 Luteimonas sp. | reverse complement strand
CGGCGAGCACCAGGCTGTGCCCGTCCTTCGGCAGGATGCCCAGGGTCAGCCCGAGGCCGGCGATGATGAAGGCGAACTCGCCGATCTGTGCGAGGCTGGTCGAAATCGTCAGCGCGGTCGAGTTCGGGTGCCCGAACGCTCGGACGATCGCGTAGGCGGCCACCGACTTGCCGAACAGGATGATCAGCACCGTCGCCAGCACCTGCCATGGATGCTGCACGAGGATGTTCGGGTCGAAGAGCATGCCGACCGACACGAAGAACAGCACCGCGAACGCGTCGCGCATCGGCAGCGAGTCCTGCGCCGCCTGGTGGCTGAATTCCGATTCGTTGAGCAGCATGCCGGCGAAGAACGCGCCGAGCGCGAACGACACGCCGAACAGTTCCGCCGAGCCGAAGGCCACGCCCATCGCGATCGCCAGCACCGCCAGCGTGAACAGCTCGCGCGAGCCGGTGCCGGCGATGCGTTCGAGCACCCACGGGATCGCGCGACGCCCCACGATGAGCATGAACGCGACGAACGCCGCGACCTTGCCGAAGGTGATCGCCAGCGCCTTGGCGATGGCGGCCGCGCCCACCGGCTCGCCGGCACCGCTGCCGCCGAGCGCGCTTGCGAGCGCCGGGATCAGCACCAGCGCGACCACGCAGGCCAGGTCCTCCACGATCAGCCAGCCGACCGCGATCTTGCCGCGCCGCGTGTCGAGCAGGCGCCGCTCTTCCATCGCGCGCAGCAGCACCACGGTGCTGGCGGTCGCGAGCGAGAAGCCGAAGACGATGCCTTCGATGTGCGACCAGCCCATCATTTCCGCGAGGCCCCAGCCCAGCACCGTCGCCACCACGATCTGCGCGACCGCGCCGGGGATCGCGATGGTCTTCACCGACATCAGGTCGCGCAGCGAGAAATGCAGGCCGACGCCGAACATCAGCAGGATCACGCCGATCTCGGCGAGCTGCGGGGCGATCTCCGCGTCGCCGACGAAGCCGGGCGTGAACGGCCCGGCCAGCACGCCCGCCAGCAGGTAGCCCACCAGCGGCGACAGTCGCAGCCGGTTGGCCAGCGCCCCGAGCACGAACGCCAGCACGAAGCCGAACACGAGCATGGCGATCAGCGAGGTGTGGTGCGGCATCGGCGTTCCGGTCGGGGGATGGGGCAGTGTCGCCGCTAGCGCTCGCCCCGCGCAAACCCGAAGAGGCCGGCGAGCGGGTGGGCCCGCCGCTCCGCCAGTGCGCGCAGGAGCGGCGCGCCCGCCATCGCGTAGGTGATGCCGTTGCCGCCGTAGGCCATCGCGAACAGTACCCGCGGCCCGAGGGACGGGTGCGATCCGAACCACGGCAAGCCGTCATCGGTCTCGGCGAAGGTGCCGCCCCAGGCAAACGCCGGCCGCAACGGCACGTCCGGGAAAAGCGCCGTCGCCTTGCGCAACAGGCGCTCCGCCTTCGCCCCGACGCGCCGGTCGCGGCGTGCCGGAATGTCCACCGCATCATCTTCGCCGCCGACCAACACGCGGCCGTCGGCGGTCGCGCGCAGGTACAGGTAGGGATGCGCGGTTTCCCAGAACAGCGTGCGTGCGAGGGGACCGAGCGAAGCGGCTGCCACCGGATCGGAAATGAAGGCATAGCTGCTGCGGTTCCGCGCCACGCGACGCGGAAGCCAGGCCTGTCCCTCGTAACCGGCGGCGACGACGACGTGCCGGGCACGGACATGCAGCCCTTCGCTGGTCGTCAGGAGCACGTCGCGCGCGCGGGGCTCGATCGAGGCGATCGCGGCGCGGTCGTGGACGCGCGCACCGGCCCTGCGCAGCCGCATCAGCAACCCCCACGCGGCGCGATACGGATCCATGCGCGCGGCGACGCTGCTGAGGATCGCGCCGGGCGCGGAGAAACCGTAGCGTCCAGCGACGTCGGCCGCCTCGAGCCAGCGCACCGGGAAGCCGTGGCGCGCGCGCAACTCGCATTCCGCGTGCAGCGGGCGCACGTCGCGCCCGCGGCTGGCGTACTGCACGCTGGCGGCGCCGGCGAAGTCGACCCCGGGCAGGCCGCGCGTCGCATCCCGCAACGCGGGAATCGCGTCGAGGCAGGCACGATAGGCCAGCACCGCCGCGTCCTCGCCATGGCGCCTGGCGAGGTCGCGCATCGGCGTGTCGATCTCGTACTGGAGGAGGGCGGTGCTCGCCGAGGTGCTGCCCCAACCGGCCTCGCGCCGGTCGAAGACCGCGACTTCGTGCCCGTGCGCCGCGAACTCGGCCGCGGCGAGCGCGCCCGTGATCCCGGCGCCGATCACGGCGACATCGCAGCGCAGGTCCGCCTCCAGGGGCGGGAACGCCCCCGGCAGGCCGTTGCGCACCGTCCACCACGGATAACCGCTCTTGAGATCCATGCCTGCACGCTAGCGGGCACCGGTCGCGGCGGGGTGAAGCGTGGCGGTGCCGGACGGGCTGCCGCAGTGACGTCCGGCCTACGCGCCGCCCTTGCGACCGGGTTAGCCTCGGAACCCTTCGCGTATCGCGATGCCCCGGGGACCAGACATGCGCAGCCATCTCCTTGCCGCCGCCACGGCGGTCGCACTCTTTGCCACGCCGGCCCTGGCCATGGGTGGCGATGCCACCGACGCCCAGATCGCCAGGATCATGGACGAGGGCCTCAGCCACAGCCAGGCGATGGCCAACGCATCCGAGCTGATGGACGGCATCGGCCCGCGCCTCACCAATTCCGAGAACTTCGACCGCGCCGCCGACTGGGCGCTGGGCAAGTTCCGCGCCTACGGCCTCGCCAACGTGCACAAGGAGGCGTATCCGTTCGGCAGCAACTGGAACCTCGACGGCTGGTCTGCGCGCGTGGTCCAGCCACGCGCCATCACGATGCGCGCGATGCCGGTGGCGTGGAGCCCGGCGACCAGCGGCGTGATCACCGCGCCGGTCGTGCTGGCGCCGATGAGCAAGCCGGAACATTTCGCGAAATGGCGCGGCAAGCTCGCGGGCAAGATCGTGATGGTCAGCCTGCCCGGCGAAGCGAGCCAGTCCGACAAGCCGCAGTTCATCCGCTACGACGGCAAGGCGCTGGCCGACATGGACAAGTACGACCTGCCGTCCGACGACCTCGACCCGTACCGCGACTTCAACAAGCAGACGGAATTCCCGCTGGAACTGTCGCGCTTCCTCAAGCAGGAAGGCGCGGTGGCGATGGTGCGCAGGAGCTATCGCGAGAATGGACTGGTGAGCGGCGAGGGCTACCAGGTCGATCCGGCCAATCCGGTGGCGCTGCCGTTCATGGAATTGTCCTCCGAGGATTACCGCCGGTTGGCGCGGCTCGAAGTCGCCGGCAAGCCGCCGGTGATCAGCCTGGAAATCGCTGCGCACACCGTCGACGGCGACACCAGCGCCGACAACCTCGTCGCGGAGATCCCCGGCACCGATCCGCGCGCCGGCTACGTGATGGCCGGCGGGCACTTCGACAGCTGGATCGCTGCCGATGGCGCCACCGACGACGGCGTGCCCAGCGTGGTCGTCATCGAGGCGGCGCGGATCATCCAGAGCCTCGGCGTGAAGCCGAAGCGGACGATCCGCTTCGTATTGTGGTCGGGCGAGGAACAGGGCCTGCTCGGGTCGATCGCCTTCATCGAGCGCCACCTCGCCACCCGCCCGGTGGATGCATCGCGTTACGGCACCGCGCGCTTCGAGGAATGGCCGACCCGCTTCCCGATCACGAAGGGGCCGGAGTACGACCAGCTCAAGGCCTATTTCAACCTCGACAACGGTGCCGGCAAGATCCGCGGCATCTATGCCGAGAACAACATCGCCGCCGGGCCACTGCTGCGGAAGTGGCTGGCGCCGTTCGCTTCGCTGGGCGCGGGAACGGTGGTGGCCAGCCGCACCGGCGGCACCGACCATGAGTACATGCAGGCAGTGGGGCTGCCCGGGTTCCAGTTCATCCAGGATCCGCTGGATTACGGCTCGCGGGTCCACCACTCCAGCATCGACACGCTCGACCACGCCCCGCCCGACGACGTGCGCCAGGCGGCGACGGTGCTGGCGGCGATGCTGTGGCAGTCGGCCAACAGCAGCGAGGTGCTGCCCCGCCCGCCGCTGCCCACCGCGCCCGACAAGAGCAATCCGTTCAAGGTCGTGGATCCCGACAAGGAATGACCGCCGGGTAACGGATCGGCGCAGGCGCGGCCGGGCGAGCCAGGCGCCGGACGCTACAATGTGCCGATGATTTCCTTCCGCAATTTCGCCCTCCGCCGGGGCGAACGCCTCCTGCTGTCCGACGTCGACCTGGCCCTCCATGCCGGGCACCGCGTGGGCGTCGTCGGCCGCAACGGCGCCGGCAAGTCCTCCCTGTTCGCCGCGCTGCTGGGCGAGATCGAGCCCGATCGCGGCGACCTCGACCTGCCGGGGAAGGCGCGCATCGCCTGGGTCGCGCAGGAAACGCCGCACCTGCCGGATCCGGCGCTGGACTTCGTGATGTCCGGCGACGCGTCGCTGCACGCCGCAGTGCGCGCCGAGCGCGAAGCGATGGCGCGGGAGGACTGGGAAGCGGTCGCCGATGCGCACCACCGCCTCGCCGAGCTGAACGGCTACGACGCCGACGCGCGCGCGGCGAAGCTGATGCACGGCCTCGGCTTCCCGACCGCGACGCACGACACGCCCGTCTCCGACTTCTCCGGCGGCTGGCGCGTGCGCCTGAACGTCGCGCGCGCGCTGATGACGCCCAGCGACCTGCTGCTGCTGGACGAACCGACCAACCACCTCGACCTCGATGCCGTCGTCTGGCTGGAGGACTGGCTCAAGCGCTACGACGGCACGCTGCTGGTGATCTCGCACGACCGCGAGTTCCTCGACAACGTCACCACCCACATCCTGCACCTGCACGAGGGCAAGGCGAAGCTGTACGCGGGCAACTACACCGCGTTCGAGCGCCAGCGCGCCGAGCACCTGCGCCAGCAGCAGATCGCGTTCGACAAGGAACAGGTCGAGCGCGCCCACCTGCAGAGCTTCATCGACCGCTTCAAGGCCAAGGCCAGCAAGGCGAAGCAGGCGCAGAGCCGCATGAAGCGCCTCGCCAAGCTCGCCGGCACCGAAGCGGTGCGCGTGGAGCGCGGCGTCAGCATCACGCTGCCCGAGCCGGCGAAGCTGCCGACCTCGTTGCTGCGGCTGAACCACGTCGATGCGGGCTACGGCCGCGATGCGGTGATCCTGCACGACGTGCGTTTCGGCCTCGAGGCGGGCGACCGCATCGGCCTGCTCGGCGTCAACGGCGCGGGCAAGTCGACGCTGGTGAAGACGCTGGTCGGCGAACTGCCGCTGCTCGCCGGCGAACGCACCGCGCACCCAGACCTGCGCATCGGGTATTTCGCACAGCACACCGTCGATACGCTCAAGAAGGGCACGTCGCCGATCGACCACCTGCGCGAACTCGCGCCCGGCGGCACCAACCAGGATTTCCGCAACTTCCTCGGGCAGTGGCAGTTTCCCGGCGACCGCGCGTTCGAGGCGATCGACAGCTTCAGCGGCGGCGAGAAGGCGCGCCTGGCGCTGGCGCTGCTGGCCTGGAACAAGCCGAACCTGCTGCTGCTCGACGAGCCCACGAACCACCTCGACCTCGAGATGCGCGAAGCGCTGGCCGAAGCGCTCAGCGACTTCGATGGCGCGATCGTGATGGTGTCGCACGACCGGCACCTGATCGGGCTGGTCAGTGACACCTACTGGCGCGTGCACGATGGCGTGGTCGAGCCCTTCGACGGCGACCTCGACGACTACGCCGCGTGGTTGCGCTCGCGGCCGTCCGCGGAATCGACGCGCCCGTCGGCGGAACCCGCGGTCGCGAAGCCCGCGCCCGCGCAGGCCGCCGCGCCGCGCGCGAAGCCGGCGGCGAAGGTCAATCCGGTCAAGCTGCAGCAGGCCGAAGCGCGTGTCGCGCGCGTCGAAGCGAAGCTGGCCGAATGCGAAGCGCGCATGGCCGATCCGGCCACCTATGCCGATGCGGGCGCGGCCGCCGACCTCGGCCGCCAGCAGATGCAACTGCGTAGCGAACTCGAGGAAGCCGAAGCGCAACTGCTCGGGCTTTACGACGCCGCCTGACGCCGGGCCCTCAGTCCTTCAGGAAGTATTCCACCGTCGTCACCACGCGCACCTTCTTGACCTGCGGGCTGCTCTGGTCGCGGTCGCTGATGGTGACGACGCCCTGGTTGGCGCTGCGGATGCCGCCGAGGCGCGAGTGCGAATCCTTGGCGAACTGCTCGGCGGAATCGCGCGCGTTGGCCGTCGCTTCCGCGATCAGCGCCGGCTTGATGTCGTTGAGCTTGGTGTAATCGAAATCCGGCTGGCTGCCTTCGCCGATCATCACGCCGCGGCCGACCAGTTCACCGCTGCGGCGCAGCGCGGCCAGCGCCTTGTCGACGCCATTGGTGCGCAGGCTGACGGTGTTGGAATAACGATAGCGCTCGGGCGGGCGGTTCTCGCCGTAGGCATACGCCCAGCGATCCTCGAGTCGCGGCGGCGAGACCACGATCTCTTCGGCCTTGAACCCCGCCTGCAGGAAGAAGTCGCGGATCGCGGCGGTGTTCGCGTCGAGGTGGCGCTGCACCTCGGCCAGGTCGTTGCCGCCGACGCTGTGCGGCAGCGGCCACACCAGCAGGTCGGCGTCCACGATGCGCTCGGCCGAGCCCTTGACGGTGACGTAGCGGTCCTGGGTCTTGAGCCGCGCCATGCCCTGCGAGGTGAACCAGCCGGCGACGGCCAGGCCGAGGGCCACCAGCAGGGCGACCACGATCAGGGACCCGGACAGGCTGCGGCGGTCGTCGGTCACGGTGTTGCTCCTGGGGGGATGGCGGCTCGCCGCAGTGTACCGAGCGGTCGCCGCGTGCCGCGTACACGCCTCGCGACTTGATCACAGCCGTTCAGGCCCCAGAATAGGCGCATGCCGATCTATGCCTTCGCCTGCGACGCCTGCGGGCACCAGTTCGACCGACTCCAGAAGCTGTCCGACCCGGACCCGGCGGAATGCCCCGTGTGCGGCAAGCCTGCGGTGCGCCGCCAGCTCACCGCACCGAGCTTCCGCCTGGCCGGCGGCGGCTGGTACGAGACCGACTTCAAGAAGGACGGCAAGCGCAACCTCGCCGGCGACGTCGCGAAGCCTGCCGATGCCAAGCCGTCCGAGCCCGCGAAGCCCTCGGCGCCCGCGAAGCCGGCCGAGCCGAAGCCGACCCCCAAGTCCGACGGGTAGAATGGCGGGCTTTCCCGGCAAGCGAACGCCATGCGCACCCATCTCTGCGGCCTGATCGACGAATCCCTGGTCGGCCGGCAAGTCACCCTGTGCGGCTGGGCCGA
>DATJDY010000060.1:0-20110 GCA_035497155.1 Luteimonas sp. | reverse complement strand
GCGATCCGTCGCACCGCCTTCTTCAACAGCGCGCCCGGGCAGGGCCCGGGCGAGCCGAACCTGCTCGACGTGCTGCCGCCGGATCGCTACACCCTGCTGCCCAACACCGCCGGCTGCTATACCGCCGAGGAAGCCGTGCGCACCTGCCGCCTCGCGCGCGAGCTGCTCGACGGCCATTCGCTGGTGAAGCTCGAGGTGCTCGGCGACCAGCGCACGCTGTATCCCGACGTCGTGCAGACGCTCGCCGCCGCGGAAACGCTGGTGGCTGACGGCTTCGACGTGATGGTGTACACCTCCGACGACCCGATCCTGTGCAGGCGCCTCGCGGAAATCGGCTGCGTCGCGGTGATGCCGCTGGCCGCGCCGATCGGTTCCGGCCTCGGCGTGCAGAACCGCTACAACCTGATGGAAATCGTCGAGAACGCGACGGTGCCGATCATCGTCGACGCCGGCGTCGGCACCGCTTCCGACGCGGCGGTGGCGATGGAACTCGGCTGCCACGGCGTGCTGATGAACACCGCGATCGCCGGCGCGAAGGATCCGGTGCGGATGGCGCGCGCGATGAAGCTGGCGGTCGAGGCCGGGCGCGACGCCTTCCTCGCCGGGCGCATCCCGCGCAAGCGCTACGCCAGCGCGTCCTCGCCCGTCGACGGCCTGGTCGGCGGATGACGGGCACGGCGCGCGCGCCCGAACGCAAGCCGTTCACCGTCGAACCCGGGCATCGCGCGGTGCGCAGCTTCGTGCTGCGCCAAGGCCGGTTCACGCCGGCGCAGCAGCGCGCGTTCGACGCGCTGTGGCCGCGCTTCGGCCTGGACTACGTGTCCGCGGAGGGCATGCCCGCCGGGGCGCCGCGCGACTTCGATGCCGTCTTCGGCCGCAGCGCGCCGCGCGTCCTCGAGATCGGCTTCGGCAACGGCGAAGCGTTGCGCTTCGGCGCCGCGCAGGACCCGGCCCGCGACTTCATCGGCATCGAGGTCCACGCCCCGGGCGTCGGCCGCCTGCTCAACGGCCTCGAAGCGGACGACCTGCGCAACGTGCGGGTCTACCACCACGACGCGGTGGAAGTGCTGTCCACCGAAATCGCCGACGCGAGCCTCGACGAGGTCCGCATCTACTTCCCCGACCCCTGGCACAAGAAGCGCCACCACAAGCGCCGGCTCGTCCAGCCGGCGTTCGTCGCGCTGCTGGTCCGCAAGCTGGCGCCCGGCGGGCGCTTGCACCTCGCCACCGATTGGCAGGACTATGCGGAACAGATGTGGGACGTGCTCGATGCCGAGCCCGGGCTGCGCAACCGGGCCGGGCCGCGCGGACACGTGCCGCGACCGGCCTGGCGTCCGCAGACCCATTTCGAGGCCCGCGGCCTGAAGCTCGGCCACGGCGTCTGGGACCTGCTGTACGACAAGCACATGCTGTAAGACAAGCACTCTAGGGACGGGAACCCGCCACATTGGACACCGCGCTGGCGCTCACCACCGACATGAAGCTCGTGCTCGGGCTGGTGGGCTTCACGATGGTGATGTTCCTGTTCGAGCGCATCCGCGCCGACGTGGTCGCGCTGGTCGTGCTGGTGCTGCTGGGCCTCACCGGGCTGGTCGCGCCCGAGGACATCTTCAGCGGCTTCTCCTCCGACGCGGTGATCAACGTCATCGCCACCATGATCCTCGGCGCCGGCCTCGACCGCACCGGCGCGCTGAACCGCCTCGCCGGCTGGCTGCTGCGGCGCGCGCACGGCGTCGAGCAGCGATTGCTGCTGTACACGCAGGCCGTCGCCGGCCTCAATTCGGCGATCATGCAGAACACCTCGGTCACCGCGCTGTACCTGCCCATCGCCTCGCGCCTGTCGGCGCGCACCGGCGTGTCGCTGTCGCGCCTGCTGATGCCGCTGACGGCCGCGATCATCATGGGCGGCGGCCTGACCATGGTCGGCAACTCGCCGCTGATCCTGCTCAACGACCTGCTGGTCTCCGCGAACGCCAACCTGCCCTCCGGCGCGGCCACGCTGGTGCCGCTGAAGATGTTCGCGCCGCTGCCGATCGGCCTGGCGCTGCTCGCCGCCTGCCTGCTGTATTTCCGCTTCTGGGGCATGAAGCAGCTGCGCGACGACACCGACAAGGGCGTGACGCCGGCGCGCACGCAAAGCTACTTCGCCAATACCTACGGCATCGAGGGCGAGGTGTTCGAACTCACCGTCGGCGCCGACAGCCCGCTGGTCGGCATGGCGCTGGGCGAGGCCGAGCGCCTGCACGGCGCGCCGCTGCTGCTCGCGCTCAAGACCGGCAACGAATCGCGGCTCTCGCCGCCCGGCGACAGCCGCATCTGGGTCGGCAGCGTGCTCGGCGCGATGGGGCCGCGGCAGCAGGTCGCGGATTTCGCGCAGAACCAGTTCCTGCGCCTGTCGACACGGCTGCGCGAATTCGGCGACCTGTTCAACCCGAGCCGCGCCGGCATTTCCGAGGCCGTGGTGCCGCCGACCTCGAAGTTCATCGGCAAGAGCGCCGGCGAACTGCGCCTGCGCAAGCAGCAGGGCATCAGCCTGCTGGCGATCAACCGCGACAAGGAAGTGCACAACACCGACGTGCGCGAGATGAAGCTGCGCGCCGGCGACATGCTGGTGCTGCACAGCATCTGGACCGACCTGGCGGACGCGGCGAAGAGCCGCGATTTCGTGGTGGTCACCGATTACCCGAAGGGCGAGCAGCGCCCGCACAAGTTCAAGATCGCGATGGTGATCTTCGCGATCAGCATGCTGCTGGCGCTGTCGTCGCGGATCCCGACCTCGATCGCGCTGATGACAGGCGTCGCCGGCATGCTCGTGACCGGCGTGCTGAAGATGGACGAGGCCTACTCGGCGATCAGCTGGAAAACCGTGTTCCTGATGGCCTGCCTCATTCCATTGGGCTGGGCGATGGACAGCAGCGGCGCCGCGGCCTGGGTCGCCGGCCACAGCATCGAACGACTGCCGCAGGGCCTGCCGGCTTGGTCGATCGAACTCGTGCTGGGCCTGCTGACCACCGCGTTCTCGCTGGTGATCAGCCATGTCGGCGCGACGATCGTGATGGTGCCGCTGGCGATCAACCTGGCGCTGGCGGTGGGCGGCAACCCGACCGCGTTCGCGCTGATCGTCGCGCTGTCGGCGTCGAACAACTTCATCACCGCGTCGAACCCGTCGATCTCGATGGTGACGGGTCCCGCGGGCTACACGCCGCGCGACATGTGGCGGGTGGGCGGGCCGCTGACGCTGATGTACACGGCGATCATCGTGGGCATGGTGAACGTACTGTTCTAACGACGTGTCGTTCGAGGAGCCGTGCTGTCCTGGAGCGCAGTCGCCGCGAGGAACACCTTGCCGGCGCGCACCTCGACCGCGACCTGGCGCAGCGCATCGCCGCGGCACGGGCCGGCGACGCATTCGCCGCGCTGCAGCTCGAAGCTGGCGCCATGCACCGCGCACACCAGCAGCCCGTCCTTCGACTTGAGGAACTTGCCCGGCGCCCAGTCCAGGCGGCGCCCGGCATGCGGGCAAACGTTGAGCCAGGCGCGCACCGCGGCGCCGTCCCGATGCAGGATCAGCGATTCGGGGGAATCATCGACCGTCCCCTCGGCCTCTGCGAAACCGCCGTCTTCGATCGCCGAAAGCAGTGCCAGCGCGGGTCCGGCGATTTCCCCATCCTCGTTTAACGAAGTTCTCACAACCCCGAATGCGCCCCGCCGGATACTGCCGGTCCCCCGGCGTGTTGCCGGATTGTGTCACGAGCATTGCCCACGATGTCCGCACTGCATTTCCGATTCGATCGCCATGCCTTCTTCCGCGCCGCGCAGATGCCGTCGCGCCATCGCCGCCATCCGTTGCTGCGGCTGCTGATGGGCTTGCTGGGCCTGGCGCTCCTGCTCGTGCTGGTCGCGGCGAGCGTGTTCGTCGGCGCCGCGATGCTGGCCATCGGCCTGTGCTCGCGCCTGCTGCGCCCGCGCGCCACGACCGCTGCTGCGCGCGCGCCAGCGCCGGGCACGCCGCACGCGCAGGGCCGCGTCGTCGACGGCGAATACACCATCGTCGACAGCGCCGAAGTCGGCAGCGCCGCCGCCCGCGACGCGTGAGGCCGGTCCACCGCATCTATTGCGTCGGCCGCAACTTCGCCGACCATGCGCGTGAAATGGGCGCGTCGCCCGCCGATCCCGCCGCACGCGGCCGGCCCGTGTTCTTCCTGAAGCCCGCCGACGCGATCGTCCTCGACGGCGTCGTGTCCTATCCGCCCGGCACCCGCGAACTGCACCATGAAGTCGAGCTGGTGGTCGGCCTCGGCCAGGACGCGCCGCATGGCGAGCTGTCGCGCGAAGCCGCGGCGGCGCTCGTCGAAAGCTGTGGCGTGGGCCTGGACCTGACCCGCCGCGACCTGCAGGCCGAGGCCAAGGCGCGCGGACTGCCCTGGGACATCGGCAAGGCCTTCGACGCGTCCGCGCCAGTGAGCGCGCTGGTCCCGATGGCGCACGCCGGCGACCTCGCGACGCGCACGCTCACCCTCGAGATCAACGGCGAACGCCGCCAGCACGGCGCGCTGCGCGACCTGGTCTGGGACGTGCCCGACATCCTCGTCGAGCTGTCGAAGCTTTACCGGCTGCGCGCGGGCGACCTCGTCTTCATGGGCACGCCCGCCGGCGTCGGCCCGCTCGCGGTCGGGGACCGCTTCCGCGCCAGCCTCGACGGGGTCGTCGCGTTCGAGGGCGTGATCGCGCCGCCTGCGGCGGCACTGGGGTAGGCTCCCCTCGCAGGGGACGCCTCCAGGAGGAAGCAACGATGGGAATGGTCAGCGAGTTCAAGGCATTCGTCGCGCGCGGCAACGTCGTCGACCTGGCGGTCGGCGTGGTGATCGGCGCCGCCTTCGGCAAGATCGTCAGCGCGCTCGTCGACGGCATCGTGATGCCGCTGGTCGGCGTCCTGCTCGGCGGCGTCAGCGTGTCGGACTGGAAGTACGTGCTGAAGCCGGAAACCGTCGACGCCGCGGGTGCGAAGGTCGCCGAAGTCGCCATCGCGTACGGCACCTTGATCCAGGCCGCGATCGACTTCCTGCTGATCGCGTTCGTGATCTTCCTGTTCCTCAAGGCCTACAACCGCATGCGCAAGCCGGACGACGCAGCACCCGCCGCGCCGCCGGAGGAAGTGATGCTGCTGCGCGAAATCCGGGATTCGCTGAAGCGCTGAGGCCCTGGGGCCCCGGCGCGCCCGGGCCGGCCGCGACCACCCGGTCCCGGCACATCCGGCATGACTTGAGGCACAAACGGGGGCCGCGGGCGACTGCTACGCTCGCCCGCTGCCATCCCCGTTTCCCTTTCCCTGCCCGGAGCCCGCCATGCGCCTCGCACCGCTGTTGCTCGCCCTGCTCGTGTCGCTGCCCGCCGCCGCGGCGCAGCCGACCCGCATCCCGCAATCCGCGCTCGACACCGCCGCGAAGCTGCGTGCGACCGCGCTCGCCGACGACACCGGCTGGAAGGTCACCGAATCGCTCACCACCGAAGTCGGTCCACGCATGGGCGGCAGCGAGGGCGACGCGCGCGCGGTGGAATGGGCCAGGGCCAAGTTCCACGAGCTCGGCTTCGACAAGATCTGGACCGAGCCGGTGACGTTCCCGAAGTGGGAGCGACGCAGCGAAGGCGCCGAAGTGCTCGGGCCGCATTCGCAGAAGCTCGTCGTGGCTGCGCTCGGCGGCAGCGTCGGCGGCACGGTCGAGGGCCAGGTGGTGCGCTTCCCCGACCTCGCCTCGCTCGAGCAGGCCGCGCCGGGTTCGCTCGCCGGCAAGATCGCCTTCATCGATTACCGCATGGAGCGCGCGCAGGACGGCCACGGCTACGGCATGGGCTCGCGCGTGCGCGGCGCCGGCCCGTCGGCCGCGATCCGCGCCGGCGCGGCCGCGTACCTGATGCGCTCGGCCGGCACCGATACCCATCGGGTCGCGCACACCGGCATGAGCCGCTACGCCGAGGGCCTGAAGCCGATCCCGATGGCGGCGCTGACCAATCCCGACGCCGACCAGCTCGCGCGGCTGACCGCGCTGGACCCCTCGACGCGCGTGCGCCTGGCGCTCGACTGCGGCTGGGACGGCGAATACACCTCGCAGAACGTGATCGGCGAACTCACCGGCGCGAAGCACCCGGACGAGATCGTGCTGATCGGCGGCCACCTCGATTCCTGGGACGAGGGCACCGGCGCGATCGACGACGCCGCCGGCGTCGGCATCTCGATGGCTGCGGCGAAGCTCATCGCGAACCTGCCGCAGCGTCCCGCACGCACGATCCGCGTGGTCGCGTTCGCCAACGAGGAACAGGGCCTCTACGGCGGCTTCGCCTACGCCAAGGCGCATGCCGCCGAGCTCGCGAAGCACGCCCTGGTGTCGGAGAGCGATCTTGGCGCGGGCCGCATCTACGGCTTCGATGCGGGCAACATCGACGACGGCGCGAAGGACGCGGTGCAGCAGATCGCGAAGGCGCTGGAACCGCTCGGCATCGAATGGCGGCCCGGCGAAGGCGATCCGGAATCCGACGTCGGCCCGTTCGCCGGCATGGGCGCGGCGTGGGCGTGGCTGGGGCACGATGCGACCGGCTACTTCGACCTGCACCATACCCCGGACGACACGATGGACAAGATCGATCCCGAGGTGCTGAAGCAGAACGTGGCGGCCTACGCGGTCTACACCTATCTCGCGTCGCAGGCCGAGGGCAGCTTCGGCAGTTCCCCCGCGAAGGCCCAGGCGCCCGGCGCCCGCTGACGCGCGCGCTTCCCTCCATCCCACGCAAGAACGAAGAGCCGGCCAAGCGCCGGCTCTTTCTTGCTTCGGGCGAGGGTCGCCGCGGAATGCGCAGCCCCTTCCGGGACCGTTGGAGCCATGGATGGCGACGAAGAGGCTACATGGATGTACTTGCGCCGGGTCCCGGAAGGGGCTGCGCATTCCGCGACGACCACCCCAAGCGAGTGACACGTCTTCGGGCAAGTGCATTTGGCTTCTGGTCTTCCCAACAAATCGGGGAGACGCGCTTGGCGGCGGCGGTGGAAGCGTGCGAGGACTTTCGGGGGCTTCGGCGGCATGGATGCCGCCGATGAGCCTACAGGGACGTACTTGCGGCGTCCCCCGAAAGTCCTCGCACGCTTCCGCCGCCCAGCCCCGAAGCGACGAACCCGCGTGTCAGCCGCGCGCCCAGGCAGCGAGGAACACGGCCGTCGCCGACGCGACATTGAGGCTCTCGACGGCACCGGTGCCCGGAATCGACAGGCGCAGGTCGCACGCCGCCGCAAGTCCCGCGTCCATGCCCTCGCCCTCCGCGCCCAGCACGTACACAAGCCGCCGCGGCAAGGCCGTCGCGAACAGGTCCGCGCCACCGCGCACCACGGTCGCCGCCAGCACGAAGCCCGCGCCACGCAGCTGCGCGAGCACATTGTCCTCGCGGCCCATGCGCACGAAGGGCAGCGCGTCCGCGCCGCCTTCCGCCACGCGCGCCGCCGCGCCCGAGAGCGCGAGCGTCGACGGCTTCGGCAGCAGCACCGCCGCGGCGCCGAAATGCGCCGCCGAGCGCAGGATCGCACCGAGGTTGTGCGGGTTGCCCACGCCGTCGAGCCACAATGCGCACGCCGGGCCGTCCGGAAGCTCGCGCAGCCACGTCGTCAGCGGCACGGGTTCCTCGCGCAGGACGTCGGCGACCACGCCTTCGTGGTGGCTGCTGGCGGCGAGCTTGCGCAGGTCCTCGTCGACGACCACGCGATAGCCGATGCGGTGCGCGACGCACCACTTCAGCAGCGGCTGCAGTTGCGGGATACGCGCCTCGGCCAGGTACAGCTTGCGCAAGGCCTCCGGGCGCCGCGCGAACGCAGCCTGCACCGCGTGCAATCCATACAAGCGGAGCTCGGCGCTCATCGCGATGCCGGTCCGGCACTCACGCCGCGCCGCCCGCGTCGGGCGTCGTGGAGTCGAGCGAAGCCAGCTCGTGCGCGACGGCCTCCGGCGAATGCGTGTGCGGCGCGAGCAGCGCATAGAACGCCGGGATCACGAACAGCGAAAGGAAGGTCGAGACGGCCACGCCGAACACGATGACGATGCCGATCGTGCCGCGGCTGGCCGAGCCCGGGCCACCGGCGACCACCAGCGGGATCGCGCCCATGATGGTCGCGATCGACGTCATCAGGATCGGGCGCAGGCGGATCGCGGAGGCCTCGACGATCGCGTCGTGCACGCTGCGGCCCGCATCGCGCAGCTGGTTGGCGAATTCGACGATCAGGATGCCGTTCTTCGCCGCCAGGCCGACCAGCATCACCACGCCGATCTGCGAGAACAGGTTGAGCGTCCCGCCAGTGATCCACAGGCCGAGCAGCGCGCCGAGCACGCCCAGCGGCACGGTGAGCATGATCACCAGCGGGTGCAGGAAGCTCTCGAATTGCGCGGCGAGCGCCAGGTACACGATCAACAGCGCGAGCGCGAAGGTCACCAGCACTTCGCCGCCGGACTGCTGGAGTTCGCGCGATTCGCCCTTCCAGCTGACCTGTGCGTACTCGGGCAGGTTTTGGTCGACCGCCTGTTGCGCCCACGCCACGGCATCGCCGAGGCGGTAGCCCGGCGCGAGGCCGGCGCTGAGCGTGATCGAGCGCAGGCGGTTGAAGCGGTTGAACGTGCCCGGCTCCGCGATCTCGCGCAGCGTCACCAGGTTCGACAGCGGCACCAGCGAGCCATCGGCCGCCCGCACCTGCAACGCGGACAGGTCGGCGACCGAGGCACGCGCGGCGCGGTCGGCCTGCACGACCACGTCGTACTCCTCGCCGTCCTCGACGAAGGTGGTGACGCGCAGGCCACCCATCATCGTCTCCAGCGCTTCCCCTATCGCGGTCGCGCTGACGCCCAGGTCCGCGGCGCGGGCGTGGTCGATGATCACGCGCATCTGCGGCCGCGTTTCCTTGTAGTCCGAGTCGGCGCCGACGAGGCCGGGATTCGCGTCCATCTTCGCGAGCATGATGTCGCGCCAGCGCGCGAGCTCGGCGTAATCAGGGCCCCCGAGTACCAGCTGGAACGGCTGTCCGCGGGTCCGCACCAGGCCGCCGCCGACCTGGCTGCGCACGCGCACTCCGGTGAGGCCGTCGAACTTCTTCTGCAGCTCGGCGGCCACTTCCGCGGTGTCCTGCTTGCGGTCGCGCCAGTCGGCGAGGAACACGCTGGCGCGCGCGGTATGCATCTCCTCGCTGGCGCCGAAGCTGCCCGGCACGCGCGGGTTGACGCGCACGATGGGCTTGCCCGGGCCGATCTCGCCGGCGAGGATCTTCTCGACCTGCTTCGTCTGCGCGACGGTGTAGTCGAAGCCCGCGCCTTCCGGTCCCTCGATGGCGAGCTGGAACGAGCCGCGATCCTCGGCCGGCGCCAGTTCCGACGGCAGGTGCTTGAACAGCAGCACCGCGATGCCGACCGCCGCAAGCATGATCGCGGCGAACAGCCAGGTGCGGTGCACGCTGCGCGCCAGCACCGAGCGATAGCCGCCGGCGACCTGCATGAAGCGCGCGTTGAGCCATTCGCTGACGCGGTTGCCATGCACCGCGTGCGGCCCGGTGTGCGGGCGCAGCAGCTTCGACGCCATCATCGGCGTCAGCGTCAGCGCCACGAACGCCGAGATCGCGACCGCCGCGGCCAGCGCCACCGACAACTCGCGGAACAATCGCCCGGTATTGCCCTGCAGGAACCCGACCGGCAGGAAGACCGCGATCAGCACCGCCGTCGTCGCCAGCACCGCGAACGCCACCTGCTTCGTGCCGCGCTGCGCCGCGACCAGCGCCGGCTCGCCGAGGTCCACGCGCCGTTGCACGTTCTCCACCACCACGATCGCATCGTCCACGACGAGGCCGATGCACAGCACCAGGGCGAGCAGGGTCAGCAGGTTGATCGAGAACCCGAACGCGTACAGCGCGATGAACGAGGCGACCAGGCAGACCGGCACCGTGACCGCCGGGATCAGCGCTGCGCGCACGCTGCCGAGGAACAGCCAGATCACCACCAGCACCAGCACGATCGCCTCGATCAGCGTGGCGTAGACGCGCTCCACGGCGGTGTCGATGAAGGTAGTGGAATCGAACGCCACGTAGATGTCGGTGCCCGCCGGCAGCGTCGAGCGGATGCGCTCTGCTTCCGCCCGCGCCTCGCGCGCCACGTCCAGGCTGTTCGCGGTCGAGGTCTTGACGATGCCGATGCCGACCGCGGGCTCGCCGTTGCTGTGGTAATAGGCGCGGCGCTCGGCCGATTCCAGCGCGACGCGGGCGACGTCGCCGAGGACCACGACGTAGCCGTCCTTGCCCTTGGCGATGGGCATGCGCGCGAATGCCTCGGCGCTCGTGTAGTCGCGCGAGACGCGCAGCAGGAAGTCGCGATCCTTCGACTCGATCCGGCCGGCGCCGAGCTCGACGTTCTCCCTGCGCAGCGCGGACTCGACGTCGGCCGCGGTCAGGCCGCGCGCCGCCAGCTTGTCGCCGTCAAGCCAGATCCGCATCGCGTAGCGCTGCGCGCCGCCGAGGAAGACCTGGGCGACGCCCTGCAGGCTCGAGAAACGGTCGGTGATGTAGCGGTCGGCGTAGTCGCTCAGCTGCAGCGTGTCCATCTTCGTGGACCGCAGGTTGAGCCAGATGATCGCGTCCGAATCGCTCTCGACCTTGCGGATCTCCGGCGCGTCGGCTTCGTCCGGCATGCGGTCGGCGACGCGGCTGACCGCATTGCGCACGTCGTTGGCCGCGGCCTCGATGTCGCGCGTGGGCAGGAACTCGATGCTGATGTTCGAGGAGCCGTTGCGGCTGCGCGAATCGATGGTGTTGATGCCCTCGATGCCGGCCAGCGCGTCTTCCAGCGCCTGGGTGACGCGGGTCTCGACCACCGCGGCCGACGCGCCGGGGTAGTCGACGCTCACCGACACGATCGGCGGATCGATCGCCGGCAGCTCGCGCAGGGTGAGCCGCAGGAACGACATCACGCCCAGCACGATCAGCAGCAGGCTCATCACCGCGGCCAGGACGGGCCGCTTGATCGAAAGATCGGAAATCTTCACCGTGCGGCCATCACTTCGCGGGCGCGGCAGGCGCGGTGCGCGGGGCACTCGCGGCGGGCGCCGCGACCGCGGGCGCGACGGCCTCGACCGCGTCGCCGTCGTGCAGCTTGCCGACGCCGTCGGTCACGATGCGGTCGCCGGCCTTCACGCCCGAGCGCAGCATCGCCTTGCCGGGCACGCGGCCGCCGACCACGACGTCGGCCTTCGCGACCTTGCCGTCGGCGCCGACGCGCCAGACGAAGGTTTCGGTGCCGACCTGCTGCACGGCGATTTCGGGCACGACCACCGCCGGGCGCTCGCCGCGCGTGAGCCGCACGTCCACCAGCATGCCGGGCCGCAGCGCGCGATCGGGATTCGGGAAGTCGGCGCGGACCATCGCCGCGCGCGAACCGGTGTCCAGGCGCGCGGACACCACGTCGACGATGCCGTCGAAGCTGCGGTCGGGCCATGCGTCGGTGGTGCCGGAGACGGCCTGGCCGGGGGCGACGCCGGAGAGTTCGGTTTCCGGCACCGGGAAATCGACGTACACGCGATGCACGTCGTCGAGCGTCGCGATCACGGTGCCCGGCGTGACCAGCGCGCCCGGGCTGACCTGGCGGATGCCGAGCACGCCCGCGAACGGCGCGCGGATCACGCGGTCGGAGAGGTTCGCGCGGACCTGCGCGACCTGCGCGCGGGCCGCGTCCCGGGTGGCGCGCTGCGCGTCGAGCGCCGAACGCGCGATGAGCTGCTGCCCGGCGAGCTGCGACTGCCGCTCGAACTGGCGCTGGGCTTCCTCCGCGGTGGCCTGGGCCGCCGTCAGCGCCGCCTGCTGCTGGAGTCCCGACAGGGTGACCAGCGGCGCGCCGCGCGCGACCGATTGGCCGCTCTCGAAGTGCACCTGCTCGACGGTCTCGCTCACCTTGGCGGTGACGGTCACCGATTCGTGCGCGGCGACCGTGCCGAGCGCGCGCAGCTCGTCTCGCCAGGGCTGTTCGCGCACGGTCTCGATCGCCACCGGCACGGGCTTGCCGCCCGGGCCGCCCTTCGCGTTGCCCGTGCCGTTGCGCTGGCAGGCCACCGCCAGCAGGCACAGGACCAGGCCGCCGGCGAGGCGCCAGCGCATTCCGGAATCGCTTGCAGTCATGCCGGCATTCTAGTCGGCGACCATGAGGACCGGCGCATGCCTTCGGGCATGGCCGGTCGCGGTCAACCGCGGCGCCCCGCGCGCGTTGCGCGGGGCGGGTCGCCCGGTCAGCCCGCCTTCGACCAGCGGCCGAGCGCCGCCATGCCGTTGTCGCGCGCGCGCTCCAGCACCATCGCCTGCGCCTTGGCCACGTTGGCGTGGATATCCTGCGACCAGATCTTCAGCGCGGCCGACTGCATCGCGCGGCCATAGCTAAAGCTCAGGGGCCACGGGTTCGGGCCCATGCGGTTCATCGCGTCGAGGTGCGCGGTGGCGTCCTCGTCGCTCTGGCCGCCGGACAGGAACACGATGCCCGGCAGGATCGCCGGCACCGACGACTTCAGGCACATGAGCGTGGATTCGGCGACTTCCTCGACGCTGGCCTGCTCGTCGCAGTCCTTGCCGGACACGACCATCGACGCCTTCAGGATCGTGCCCTCGAGCATCACGTTCTGGTTGAACAGCGCGTCGAACAGCGAGCGCAACACGACCTCGGTGACTTCGAAGCAGGTCTCGATGTCGTGGTCGCCATCCATGATGACCTCCGGCTCGACCATCGGGACGATGCCCTGCTCCTGGCACAGCGCGGCGTAGCGCGCGAGCGCATGGGCGTTGGCCTCGATGCAGGTGCCCGACGGCATGTCCTCGCCGATGTTGATCACCGCGCGCCATTTGGCGAAGCGCGCGCCGAGGCCGTAGTACTCCTTCAGGCGGTCGCGCAGGCCGTCCAGGCCCTCGGTGACCAGTTCGCCGGGGAAGCCGGCGAGCGGCATCGCGCCCTTGTCGACCTTGATGCCGGGGATGATGCCGTTCTGCGCCATCAGCTTCGCGAACGGAACGCCGGCCTTCGTCGACTGGCGCAGGGTCTCGTCGTACAGGATCGCGCCGGAGATGTGCTCGCCCAGGCCCGGCGTCGCGAGCAGCATCTCGCGGTAGGCGCGTCGGTTCTCCTCGGTGTTCTCCACGCCCACGCCGGCGAAGCGCTTGGCGATGGTGCCCGTGGATTCGTCGATGGCGATGATGCCCTTGCCCGGCGCCACCATGGCGCGGGCGGTCTCGGCAAGCTGTTCGATGCTCATGGCGGATCCGTGGGTGCGGGTAGCCCCCCATTATAGCCGTGCCGCCCTCAAACCCTGCCCGCGGCCGGGCCCGGAGGCCTCACTTGTTGCCGGGCGGCGTCGGCGGTGGGGGCGGCGGCGGATTCTGGCGCGCGGGGCCCAGGACGCGCGCGGACATGTGGTGGTCGTCGGCGCGCTCGCGCTCGGCTATCAACTGCCGGTGGATGCGCTCGGCGAGGTAGGGATCGATGTCCAGCCGCGAGAACACGCCGCCTGCCATGAGCCGGCGGGCGCGCGGTTCAAATCGCAGCTCGACGAGGCGCGTGGTGAGATCAACCAGCGCGCAATGGGACCGCGTGTCGACGACGTCCCCGGGCGCGCTGAAGACGAAGGTGGCCGCGGTGTAGACGGGCGCGGCGGGGACGTTGGCAGCCGGCACATATCTCCATTGGGCCAGCGCGCGCGATGCCAGGTTGCCGAAGTCCGCCCAGAATTTTTCGTTGCGGGAATGGCTTCCCGATGTCCACGACTTCAGGAGCGAGAAATCCGAGGTCCGCCCGTCGGCGTTGACCAGGTACCCGATCACGAGGCAAACGTTCTCGGGTTGGCCGGCGTAGTCGTCGGGATAGGGGGGCATGAGCTGGCTCCCCGCAACCAGCGTCCACCGGTCGCCGACGGTCCCTTCGCTGGCGATCGGAATCTTGTTGTCGGCCGCGGCGGGCAGCGCGACGGCGGCCAAGGCCGCCAGCAGCAGGATCCGGGAGCGCATGCTGGTTTCTCCCCGACTTGGATTCCGGGGTGATAGCACCGACATGGGCGCCGGTCAATCCTGTCTCAGATCTCGCCCAGGCCCTCGGCGGCGCCGTCGGCGCCGACCTGCAGCAGGCGCAGGGTGTTGGTGGCGCCGTGGTGTTCCATGTGGTCGCCGCTGGTGAAGACGACCCGGTCGCCCGCGGCCAGCAGGCCCGCCCCGTGCAGCGCCTTGATCGCTTCGCGCGCCGCCTCGCGGGTGGCCAGGCCGCGGCTGTCGAAGGCCACCGGCACGACGTCGCGCATCAGCGTCATCCGCCGGCGCGCGCCGGGGTGGCGCGACAAGCCGTAGATCGGCACGTTGGAACGATAGCGCGAGAGGTAGCGCGCGGTGCCGCCGGATTCGGTCATGGCCACGATCGCGCGCACGCCGATGTGGTCGGACAGGAACATCGCCGCCATCGCGATCGCCTGGTCGGCGCGCTGCAGGTTGCGTTGCGCCTTCTCGAAATCGGTGTCCATCTCGAACTGCTTCTCGGCGCCGACGCAGATCCGCGCCATCGCCTCGACCGCCTTGAGCGGATAGCTGCCGGCCGCCGTCTCCTGCGAAAGCATCACCGCGTCGGTGCCGTCGATCACCGCGTTGGCCACGTCGAGGACCTCCGCGCGCGTCGGCATCGGGCTCTCGACCATGGACTGCAGCATCTGCGTGGCGGTGATCACCACCTTGCTGCGCGCCAGCGACTCGCGGATGATCTTCTTCTGCAGGCCCGGCAGTTCCGCGTCGCCGATCTCGACGCCCAGGTCGCCGCGCGCGACCATCACCGTGTCGGACGCGTCGATGATCTCGGCGAGGTTCTCGATGGCCTCGGTGCGCTCGATCTTCGCGCACATCGCCGCGTCGCTGCCATGGCTGCGGGCGATTGCGCGGGCCTCTTCCATGTCCGCGGCGTTGCGGCAGAACGAGACGGCGATGAAATCGGCGCCGATTTCCGCGGCGACGGCGATCAGTTCGCGGTCGCGATCGGTGAGTGCGCCCAGCGACAGGCCGCCGCCGAGCCGGTTCAGGCCCTTGCGGTCGGACAGCGCGCCGTCGTTCAGCACGGTGTTGATGATGCGCTCGCCTTCGACGTGCTCGACGCGCAACTGCATCATGCCGTCGTCGAGCAGCAGCGTGTCGCCGGGGCGCACGTCGCGCGGCAGGCCCAGGTAGCTGACGCCGACCTGGCGCTCGTCGCCCGGCGGCGCATCGGCGCTCGCGACCAGGTCGAAGCGCTCGCCGGCCCGCAGCTGCACCTTGCCGGCGGCGAAGCGCTCGATGCGCAGCTTCGGGCCCGGCAGGTCGGCGAGGATGCCGACCTCGACGCCGACGCGTCCAGCGGCCGCGCGCACGGCCTGCGCGCGCGCCACCTGCGCCGACGGATCGCCGTGCGAGAAGTTGAGGCGGACCACGTCCACGCCGGCGCGCAGCAGCGCGTCGAGCATGCCGGGCGGATCCGTGGCGGGGCCGAGGGTGGCGAGGATGCGGGTGCGGCGGCGGTGCAGGTTCATGCGCGGAACGCTAGCACCTTTTCGTTCAACCGCGGGCTTCGAGCGCGGCCACCGCCGGCAGCGTCTTGCCTTCCAGGAACTCCAGGAACGCGCCGCCGCCGGTGGAGATGTACGAGATGTCGCCGGCGATGCCGTACTTGTCGACGGCGGCGAGCGTGTCGCCGCCGCCGGCGATGGAGAAGGCGTGCGACGCGGCGATGGCGCGCGCCAGGGTCTCGGTGCCCTTGCCGAAGGCATCGAACTCGAACACGCCCACCGGGCCGTTCCAGACCACGGTGCCGGCCTTCGCGACCATCGCGGCGTAGCGCGCGGCCGTTTCCGGGCCGATGTCGAGGACCATGTCGCCCGCCGCGATCGCATCGACCGCCTTCACCGTCGCCGGCGCATCGGCCTTGAACTCCGGGGCGACGACGACGTCGGTCGGCACCGGGATGTCGGCACCGCGCGCGCGCGCATCGGCCATGATCTTCTTCGCCGTGTCGACCAGGTCCGGCTCGTACAGCGACTTGCCGACGCCGAAACCCTCGGCGGCGATGAAGGTGTTGGCGATGCCGCCGCCGACGATCAGCTGGTCGACCTTGCCGACCAGCGACGACAGCAGTTCGAGCTTGGTGCTGACCTTGGAGCCCGCGACGATCGCCACCAGCGGGCGCGCGGGCTTGTCGAGCGCCTTGCCCAGCGCATCGAGCTCGGCCATCAGCAGCGGGCCGCCGCAGGCCTGCTTCGCGAAACGGATCACGCCATGGGTCGAGGCCTGGGCGCGGTGCGCGGTGCCGAAGGCATCCATGACGACGATGTCGCACAACGCGGCGTAGCGCTTCGACAAGGTCTCGTCGTCGGCCTTCTCGCCCACGTTCATGCGGCAGTTCTCGAGCAGCACGAGCTGGCCGGGCGCAACTTCGACGCCATCGAGGTAATCGCGCACGAGCGGCACTTCGCGGCCGAGCAGCTGCGACAGGCGTCGGGCAACAGGCGCGAGCGAATCGGCTTCGCCCCAGGCGCCTTCCTTCGGGCGGCCGAGGTGCGACATCACCATCACCGCGGCGCCGGCGTCGAGCGCCATGCGCAGCGTCGGCAGCGCGGCCTCGATGCGCAGCTCCGAGGTGATGTTGCCGGCGTCGTCGACCGGTACGTTCAGGTCCTCGCGGATGAGCACGCGCTGGCCGCGCAGGTCGAGGTCGGTCATTCGCTGGATGGTCATGTCGTCCCGGGGGCAGTCGCGAGACGGCAATTGTCGCGGCCGGGCGCTTGCGCGGCAAATCCGCCCGCAGCCGCGGCCTTCGTTCCGTCCGTTAAGCTGCTGCGGGGAATGGGGAGCCAAGCGATGCCGACGCCGCCGCCGACGACGCCGATACCGATGCCGACTGGCGCGCCACCGGGGCGCCGCACCCTGCCGCGCACCGCACTGGGCCTGTTGCTGGCGCTCGCGCTGGCGCGTTTCCTGCTGCACGCGCTGCTCGCCGGCCGCTACGGTTTCGACCGCGATGAACTCGCCTTTCTTTCCGATGCCCGCCACCTCGCCTGGGGCTATGTCGCCTATCCGCCGGTAACGTCCTTCCTCGCGCATGTGTCGATGCAGTGGTTCGGCGATTCGCTCACCGCCTTTCGCCTGCCCTCGGCGCTGGCCCAGGCGCTGGCCACGCTGCTTGCCGGCCTGATGGCGCGCGAGCTGGGCGGCGGCCGCCCGGCCCAGGCGATCGCGGCGATCGCGGTGTGCTGCGCGCCGTTCTCGATGGTCTCCGGCACGATGCTGAGCTATTCCGGCCTCGACTACCTGTGGTGGGTGCTGGCGGCGTGGATGCTGCTGAAGATCGCCAATGCCCGCGACGACGGATCGGACAGCCGGCGCTGGTGGCTCGGCCTCGGCCTGGCGATCGGGCTGGGCATGATGACCCGCTACACGATGCTGGTCGGCGCCATCGGCATCGTCGCCGGCGTGCTGGCGACGCCGCTGCGACGCCATCTCGCCACGCCGTGGCCGTGGGCGGGCGCCGCGCTTTCGCTGCTGGTGTTCGCGCCGAATGCGTGGTGGCAGTGGCAGCACGGATTCGTCTACCTCGACTTCGTCCAGTACATCCATGCGCGCGACATCCGCATGGGCCAGACCGCGGCCTTCCTGCCGGCGCAACTGTCGGTCGGCGCCAATCCCCTGACGCTGCCGCTCTGGGTCGCGGGGCTGGCGTGGCTCGCGCTCGCGAAGGACGCGGCGCGTGGTCGCGCGCTGGCATGGTTCTACGGCACCGCGTTGCTGCTGTACTGGCTGGTCGATGCGCGCGAGTACTACCTCGCCCCCGCCTACCCGATGCTGCTGGCGGCCGGCGCGGTCTGCCTCGAACATGGCCTCGCGCGCCTGCCGCGCCGCGCCGCGATACTCTGCCGCGGCGCCACGGCGCTGGTCCTGGCCGCCGCCTTCTTGACGACCTCGCTGTTCGCCTTGCCGCTGGCCGCCATCGGTTCACCGCTATGGAACGCCACCGCATCCGTGCACCCGCAGTTCTCCGACCGCATCGGATGGCCGGAACTGGTGGCGCAGGTCGCCGGCGTCTACCACGCGCTGCCGGAAGCCGAACGCAAGCGCACGGCGATCTACGCGAACAACTACGGCGAAGCCGGTGCGTTCGAGCGCTATGGTCCGCGCTACGGCGTGCCGCCCGCGATCAGCCAGGCCAACAGCTTCTGGGCCCGCGGATACGGCGATCCGCCGCCCACCACCGTCATCGTGGTCGGCAGCGACGCCGCCCACATCCGCGAAACACGCGCGACCTGCGTCCTGGCCGGCCGCATCCGCATTCCGCACGGGGTCGACAACGACGAAGCCAGGCGGCCCGACATCTATGTCTGCCGCGACCTGCGTTTCGAATGGTCGCGGGCCTGGCCGCGCAAGTTCGGCTAGGCGCTTCGCTCAGCCGCGCAGGAGTGGCGCGCGCGGCCCCAGCGGCACCGGCCCTTCGCCGGGCTCCGGCAAGCCCAGCCCGTAGCGCAGGCTGCGGCCGATGCGATCGGCGTAGGCCTGCACCAGTTCGGCCTGCGCCGGCGTCAGGACCTCCGTCGCGGTTTCCTTCCACAACGCGAGCCACTGCACGAAATGCCGCGTCGTGATCGGGTGCGGCCGGTGCGCCTGCATCGGATTGCCGCGATAGGTGCCGGCGCGCAGGATCACCGACGACCAGAACGAGGTGAGCAGGCGCTTGTGTTCCGGCCAGTCGTGCACGGCCGCGTTGAAGACCGGGCCGAGGTCGGGATGCGCCTGGATGCGGTCGTAGAAGCGGTCGACCAGCAACGCCAGCTGTTCCTGCGTGGGAATGGCGTCGTCGTGGGCGGTGCTGTCGGGCGCTGCTGGGATCATGCCTCCCCATTGTCGCGCAATGCGGCCGCGCCTGCCTTGATCCAGGTCATCGTCGCGGAACGCCGGCAGGCGCACACTGGCAGCACCCCCGCGCCACGCCCATGACCCACGTCGTCACCGAGAACTGCATCAAGTGCAAGCACACCGACTGCGTCGAGGTGTGCCCGGTCGACTGTTTCCACGAGGGTCCCAATTTCCTGGTGATCGACCCGGAGGCGTGCATCGACTGCACCCTCTGCGTGGACGAATGCCCGGTCGGCGCCATCTTCCCCGACGGCGACGTCCCGGCGGGCCAGGAGAACTTCCTGGCGATCAATGCGGAGCTCGCGCCGCTGTGGCCGGTACTCGACCGCAAGAAACCCGCGCCCGACGACGCCGCCGAATGGGACGGCGTCCCCGGCAAGCTGCAATACCTCGAACGCTGAATGCACGAAGCCCCGCGCAAGGCGGGGCTCCGTGGAATGCGCGGGCAGCGCGCGCGTCATCCGGCGACGACGCGGACCATCTCCAGGCACTTGTTGGAGTAGCCCCACTCGTTGTCGTACCACGCGACCAGCTTGACGAACGTCGGGTCGAGCGCGATGCCGGCCTCGGCGTCGAAGATCGAGGTGCGCGCATCGCCGCGGAAGTCGGTGGCGACGACCTTGTCCTCGGTGTAGCCGAGGATGCCCTTCAGCGCGCCCTGAGACTGCGCCTTCATCTCGGCGCAGATCTCGGCGTAGGTCGCCCGCTTGTCGAGCTCTACGGTCAGGTCGACGACGGACACGTCCGAGGTCGGGACGCGGAACGACATGCCGGTGAGCTTCTTGTTGAGCTCCGGGATGACGACGCCGACGGCCTTCGCCGCGCCCGTCGACGACGGGATGATGTTCTCGAGGATGCCTCGGCCGCCGCGCCAGTCCTTGTTGCTCGGGCCGTCGACGGTCTTCTGCGTCGCGGTGGCGGCGTGCACGGTCGTCATCAGGCCGCGCTTGATGCCCCACTTGTCGTTCAACACCTTGGCCAGCGGCGCCAGGCAGTTGGTGGTGCAGCTGGCATTGCTGATGATCGCCTGGCCGGCGTAGCTCTTGCAGTTCACGCCGTGCACGAACATCGGCGTGTCGTCCTTCGACGGCGCCGACATGATCACCTTCTTCGCGCCGGCGTCAAGGTGCTTCTGCGCGCCTTCCTTGGTCAGGAAGATGCCGG
>DATJDY010000059.1:0-4481 GCA_035497155.1 Luteimonas sp. | reverse complement strand
GCTGTACGGCCCGACCACCCAGTTGGCCCGTGCACCGCCCCTGCGGGTCGGCGGCGAGGGCGTCGTAGGCGAAGAACGCGTCGAGCCGCGCGCGCGCCGCATCGAGGCCGCCCATCGCGACGACGAGGCCGGGCACGTCGTCCTGCACGAGCCACTGGTACTGCCAGGCCGTGCCCTCGTGGAAACCCTGGTCGGAGCGTGGGCTGTAGGCGCCGTGCGTGGGCACGAAGAAGCTGCCGTCCTCGATGCGCGGCCTCGGGAAACCCTGGAAGTCGAGTGAGGGATCGCGCACGCCGGCATCCCACACGCGCCTCCAGTTGCCGGCACGCCCGCGGAGCGCTGCCGCCGCGGACGTCTCGCCCAGCCCCGCGGCCATCTGCGACAGCGCGCAATCGGCCAGCGCGTACTCCAGCGTCGCCGAGCCGCCGTGGTGCTGGTCGGCATCCATGCCCTTGGACGGATACGCGCGGCCGTAAGGGACGAACCCGTCGGCCAGGTACGTGTCGTTGCCGGCGCGACCCTGCGCGCGCGACATCGCCGGCGGCCGGCCGTTCGCGTTTTGCCACAGCGCGTCCCAGGCCTCGCGTTCGCGGCCCTGCAACGCGCCGAAACGCCACAGGTCGACCAGCCAGGGCGTGACCGGATCGCCGGTCATGACGTTGGTCTCGAAATTCGCGTAACCCCAGCGCGGCAGCCAACCCATCTGCGCGTGGATGGCGAGCATCGAGCGCGCGATGTCGCGCGCGCGCTGCGGGCGCAGCATCGCCAGCAGCTGGTTCTGGCTGCGGTAGGTGTCCCACAGCGAGAAATACTCGTAGTACGTCCACCCGTCCGCGCGATGGACGAGGTCGTCGTAGCCACGATAGCGGCCGTCGGCGTCGCTGCCGGTCATCGGTTGCAGCAGCGCGTGGTAGAGCGCGGTGTAGAAGACGGCGCGGTCGGCGTCGCCCGCCCCTTCGACGCGGATCGAGGCCAGTTCCCGGCGCCAGGCGTCCTGCGCCTGCGCGCGCATCGCGTCGAACGAGAGCAGTTTTCCGTCGCGCCTGCCATCGGCGTCGAGGTTGCGGCGCGCCCCGTCGGCATCGACGTGCGAGATCGCGCTGGTCGCGGTGACGCTGCGCGCACCATCGAGGTCGAAGTCCAGCCACGCGCCGTTCGCGACATCCCACTGCACGCCGACGCTGCGCCGCGAGCCCGGCACCCCGCCGTCCTTGTCCCAGGTGCCGAACGCCTTGAACGGCCGGTCGAATTCGATGCGGAACCAGGTGGTGTACTGCGCACCGCCGCAGAAGCTGTTCGTGACGAGCTTGCCCTGCACCACGCGATCGCCGACGACCTCGACGACGCTGCCGACGACTTCGTGCTTCTCGTTGGCCTGGCCGACGTTGACCAGCACGTGTCCGGTCGTCGTGCCCGGCGCGAAGGTGTAGCGTTCGGCCGCGGCGCGGGTGAGCGCCGTGGCTTCCACGTCGATGCCGCGGCCACCGTCGCGGTCGCGCGCGTCGAGCAAGTGCACGCGGTAGTAGCCGGCCTCGCCCGCTTCGCCTGCGTGCGTGTACGGCGTCGCGTACTTGCGGTAGTCGAACGAGGCCGCCTTCGGGTCGGCGGTGTCGAAATCGCCACCGGGACCGATGCTGCCCGTCACCGGCAACACCGCGACCTGCCCGCCCTGCGCCCAGCAGCCCGCGCCCGACACGAACGAGTGCCCGAAGCCGCGGATCTTCGGATCGTCGTAGCGGTATCCGGCGTAGTGGTCCGTGATCGGGCTCACCTGGACCAGGCCGAAGGGCGCGGATGCGCCGGGGAAGGTATTGCCTTCGCCCTGCGTGCCGATGAAGGTATCCACGTCGCGGGCGGGATCCCGCGATGACGCCGCCGCCTTCGAAGATGCCGTCGCGGGGGCCGGGGCAGTGCCCGCCATGACCGCCGCGCATGCCAGCAGGCCTGCGCACAGCAGCACGCCACGACGGAAGCCCGGTCGCGCGCCAAGCGCCGCTTCGCCATCACGCGCCATCGCCATCCCCCAACCTTGCGGAACGGCCATCGTGGCGCCGGCTCGCCCGCGTGGTCAACACGCTGCTACGCTGTTGCGATGACGATGGACGAGCCCGCCGCCCCGCTTCCCGAGGGAAAACCCGCGATCAAGCCCATGTCCGAGCGTTTCCGCGGCTACCTGCCCGTGGTCGTGGACGTGGAGACCGGCGGCTTCGACTGGAACCGGCACGCGCTGCTCGAACTCGCCGCGATCCCGCTGGAACTCGACGCCGATGGCCGGCTCGTTCCGGGCGAAGTCGCATGCGCGCACCTCGAGCCCGCGCCGGGCACACAGATCGACCCGAAGTCGCTCGAGGTCACCGGCATCATCCTCGACCACCCGTTCCGCATGGCCAAGCCCGAACGCGAGGCGCTGGACCACGTGTTCGCCGCGGTGCGCGCCGCCGCGCGCCGGCACAACTGCCAGCGCGCGATCCTCGTCGGCCACAACGCGCACTTCGACCTGAACTTCCTCAACGCCGCGGTGGCGCGCGTGCAGCACAAGCGCAACCCGTTCCATCCGTTCAGCGTGTTCGATACGGTGACGCTGGCCGGCGTCGCCTACGGGCAAACGGTGCTGGCGCGCGCGGTGCAGGCCGCCGGCTTCACCTGGAAGAGCGAGGAAGCGCATTCGGCGGTGTACGACGCCGAGCGCACCGCCGAGCTGTTCTGCAAGATCGCGAACGACTGGGCTATGACGCCAGTTTCAGGCCGATGATGCCGGCGACGATCAGGCCGAGGCTCACCATGCGTCCCGCATTCGCGGGCTCGCCGAGCAGCACGATGCCGAGGATCGCGGTGCCGACGGCGCCGACGCCGACCCACACCGCGTAGGCCGTCCCCACCGGCAGCGACTTCATCGCCACGCCGAGCAGGCCAAGGCTCACGGCCATCGATGCGATCGTGCCGACGGTCGGCCACAATTTCGTGAAGCCGTCGGTGTACTTGAGTCCGATCGCCCAGCCGATCTCGAACAGGCCCGCGAGCACCAGCACGAACCAGGGCATGCGTCCGTCCCCGCCGTCAGGCCAGGCCGCCGCGCTGGCGCACGGCTTCGAACAACGCCACGCCGGTGGCGACGGACACGTTGAGGCTTTCGGTGCTGCCGGGCATCGGGATCCTGACCAGGCTGTCGCAGGACTCGCGCGTGAGCCGGCGCAGCCCGTCCGCCTCGCCGCCGAGCACGATCGCGACGTTGCCGGTGAGGTCGAGCGCGTACAGCGATGCATCGACGTCGCCGGCGAGACCGTAAATCCACACGCCGAGCTTCTGCAGGTCGCGCAGGCAGCGCGACAGGTTGGTGCAACGGACGACGGGAATGCTGTCGGCGGCGCCGGCCGAGGTCTTGCGCACCGTGGCGTTGACCTGCACCGCCTTGTCGCGCGGGATCACCACCGCGGTGACCCCGGCGGCGGCCGCGCTGCGCAGGCAGGCGCCGAGGTTGTGCGGGTCCTGCACGCCGTCGAGCACCAGCACCAGCGCGCGGCCCGCGGCGGCCTCCACGAGGCCCGGCAATTCGTGCTCGTCCCAGGTCTTCGCCGCGGCGTAGCGCGCGACCGCACCCTGGTGGCGCAGGCCGCCGGCGACGCCGTCGAGCGCCTGCTGCGGGACGCGGCGCACGTCCACGCCCTTGCGGCGCGCCTCGCCCTCGATCTCGACGAGGCGCGGGTTCTTCGCGCCCGCCTCGAGCAGCACTTCGCGCACGTTCTCCGCGTCGTGCTCCAGCGCCGCCGACACCGCGTTGATGCCCGCCACCCACTGCGAATCCTTGCTCATCCTAGTACTTGCTCTTCTTGCGTTTGGCGGGCTGGGCGCGCGGCGGGGGCGACGGGGCGGCGTCGACGCGGCCCTTGTCCTCGACGAGGCGGAAGTCGATCTTGCGCTCCTCGAGGCTGGCCTTCAGCACGACGATGCGGACGCGGTCGCCGAGGCGGTATTCGTGGCCGCGACGGTCGCCGGCGAGCATCTTCCGGATCGGATCGAACTTGTAGAAGTCGTGCGGCAGCTGGGTGACGTGCACCAGCCCGTTGACCTTCGAATCGTCGAGCTCGACGAACAGGCCGAAGCTGGTGACGCCGCTGATGGTGCCGTCGAATTCGCTGCCGACATGCTGCTCCATCCAGGCGGCGCGGTAGCGCTCGTCGACCTCGCGTTGCGCCTCGTCGGCGCGGCGCGACCGCTCGGAGCACTGCAGCGACAGCGTCGACATCTGGTGCGGCGAATACGTGTACTGGTCCGGTCGCTGGCCGGTCAGCGCATGCTTGATCGCGCGATGCACCAGCAGGTCCGGATAGCGGCGGATCGGCGACGTGAAGTGCGCGTACGCCGCCAGCGCCAGGCCGAAATGGCCGATGTTTTCCGGCGCGTACACCGCCAGCGCCTGGCTGCGCAGGATCACGGATTCGAGCAGCGCCGCGTCCGGGCGCTCGCGGATCTTTTCCAGCAGC
>DATJDY010000058.1:0-18481 GCA_035497155.1 Luteimonas sp. | reverse complement strand
GCGACAGCGCCTCCAGCGACCCAGCGTGCGCCGCGCGTGCGTGCGTGTCGAAGCGTGCGTCGTCGTTCATCGCCAATCCTCCAGTTTCCGCTGCAGCGCTTCCCGCGCCCGCGACAAATGCGTCTTCACCGATCCCTCGCTGCAGCCCATGGCGCGCGCGGTGTCGGCGACATCGAGTTCTTCCAGCACGCGCAGCGTGAACGCCTCGCGTTGCCGGCGCGGGAGTGCTTGCAGCGCTTCCGAGAGCCTGGACCAGGCCTCGCGCCCGTCGTGGCTGCGCGACGGATCCGGTGCGTGGTCGGTCCAGTCCACGCCTTCCTCGGCGTTCGCCGCCGCGGGCACCAGCCAGCGCAGGCGGAAGCCACGGCGCCGCTGCGCGTCCACGACGCGGCTGCGCAGGATGCTCCAGAACAGCGCCTGCCACTCCGACACCGGGCGATCGGCATAGCCGACCATCCGCATCATCGCTTCCTGCACCGCGTCCAGCGCATCCTCGCGATGGCGCAAGCCCAGTTCCGCGAAGCGATAGGCGCGGGGCGACACCGCGGCGAGGAAGCCGTCGAGCGACACCGGCCCGTTCGCCGCCGCCGGGGCGGGGGTGGTGGCGGGTTCCGCTTCGTTCGGGACGATCACGGCCTGCAGCATACGACCCAGAACGCCCGGGGAGGGGCGCCGTTGACGCGCCACGGAGCCGTTCACCGGCCGGTTATGATGGCCGCGGGAACCCCAGCGGGAGCAGCCGTGGTCGACGACTTCATGGTGCAGGCCTTCATGGTGTTGTACGTGTTCATGCTCGCGGCGATCGCCGGGCACGTGATCATCTCGCGCGTGCCGGTGATCCTGCATACGCCGCTGATGTCGGGGTCGAACTTCATCCACGGCATCGTCCTGGTCGGCGCGATGGTCGTGCTCGGCCACGCGGACACGCCGCTGGAGAAAGCGATCGGCTTCATCGCGGTGCTGCTGGGCGCGGGCAACGCCGCCGGCGGCTACGTGGTCACCGAGCGCATGCTCGAGATGTTCAAGGCCAGCAAGCCGGGGGCGAAATGAGCGGCGCCGCTTCGCTGCAATGGCTGGCGCAGGCCAGCTACTTCATCGCCGCGACCCTGTTCCTGCTCGGCCTGCAGCGCATGGCGTCGCCCAGGACCGCGCGCAGCGGCATCCAGTGGGCGGGGGCCGGCATGGTGCTGGCGACGATCGCGACGCTGCTGTTGCCCGGCTTGCACAATCTCGGGTTGATCGTGCTCGCGACGGGGCTGGGCACGGTGGTCGCGTGGATCTGGGGCAAGCGCGTCGCGATCACCGACATGCCGCAGATGGTCGCGTTGTTCAACGGCATGGGTGGCGGTTCGGCCGCCGCGATCGGTGCGGTGGAGTTGTGGAAGGCCGTCGGGATGGCCGGCCCGCGCCCGTCCGGCGTGCACGTCGCGCTCGCGGTGGTGGGCGCGCTGATCGGCGCGATCTCGCTGACCGGCTCGGTCATCGCCTGGGCCAAGCTCGACGGGCGCATGGACAAGCGCTACACCTTCCCCGGCCAGCGCTTCTTCAACGCGCTGGTGTTCCTGGCGGCGGTCGGCTTCGGCGCGGTCGCGGCCTGGGGCCTGGTCGCCGGCGGTTTCGAGGCGCAGCAGATGACTGCGTTCGCCGTCCTCGCGTTCTTCGGGCTGGCGCTGCTGCTCGGCGTGCTGATGACGCTGCCGATCGGCGGCGCCGACATGCCGGTGGTGATCTCGCTGTACAACGCGTTCACCGGCCTGGCGGTGGCGTTCGAGGGCTTCGTGCTCGGCAACCAGGCGCTGATCGTGGCCGGGATGATGGTCGGCGCGGCGGGCATGCTGCTGACGCGGCTGATGGCGAAGGCGATGAACCGATCGATCGGCAACGTGCTGTTCGGCAACTTCGTCGCGGCCTCCGCGAGCGGCGGCGAAGCCATCGTCGGCAGCCAGAAGCCGATCGAAGCCGGCGACGCCGCGGCGATGATGGCCTACGCCGAACGCGTGGTGATCGTGCCCGGCTACGGCATGGCCGTCGCCCAGGCGCAGCACAAGATCTGGGAGCTCGCGCAGCGGCTGATGGAGCGCGGCGTCAAGGTGAAGTTCGCGATCCATCCGGTCGCCGGGCGCATGCCCGGCCACATGAACGTGCTGCTGGCCGAAGCGGGCGTGCCCTACGACCTGATCGCCGACATGGACGACATCAACCCCGAGTTCCCGAACACCGACGTCTCGCTGGTGATCGGCGCGAACGACGTGGTCAACCCGGTCGCGAAGACCGATCCGTCGTCGCCGATCTACGGCATGCCGATCCTCGATGTCGCGCAGTCGAAGAACACCATCGTCATCAAGCGCGGCCGCGGCACGGGCTTCGCGGGCATCGAGAACGCGCTGTTCTACGCGGACAACACCCGCATGCTCTATGGCGACGGCGCCGAAGCGGCGGGCGCGCTGGTGGCCGAACTCAAGGCGCTCGATTCGGGTCACTGAGGCGACGGGCAAGGGCGCCCGCGCTCCGGCGCGCGCGGGCGTTCAGCGCGAGCCGATCGCCGCGATCACGACGGCCGTGGCGAGCCAGAGGCGGTCGGCGGTTCCGTTCGCCAGTCCGGCCAGCGTCCATGCGTAGTCGGGCCCGAGCCGGATCGCCGCATCCCACGGCAGCATGCCGACCGAACGCCCGATTTCGCCGGCGGCGATGCCCCAATTGGCCAGGGCGATGGTCGCCAGCGTCGCCGCGACGCCCGCCACGGCGCGCGGCAGGCCCGACGGCGCCCGTGCCACGCGCAGCAGCACGGCGGCGTCGACCGCGGCGACCACGGCCATCCAGCTCGACTGCCTCCCGGCCGCCAGGGCGACCAGGATCCACGCCGCGGCGCAGCCCAGGGTCGCCAGGAGGGTCAACAGGAGAACCAGGGCCGGCGCGAGCCAGCGCGCGCGGCGCACTGCGGAATCGGTCATGCGGCGTAGAATATCCGCAATATGTATTCCCGCAGCAGCGAACCCGTGCGCTTCGAGCGCGACTGTGCCGCAGTGCTGGTGCCGCAGGGCGATGCCGTGAACCTGCCCGCCGGTACCGTCGGCTACATCACCCAGGCCCTGGGCGGCAGCTACACCGTGTTCGTGGAAGGCAACCTGTTCCGCATCGCCGGCCCCGACGCCGACGCGATCGGCAAGGAACCGACCGAACCGCTGGACCTGCCCGCCGGCGCTTCCGACGACGACGTCGAGCAGATGGTGTGGCGCCAGTTGCGCACCTGCTTCGATCCGGAAATCCCGATCAACGTCGTGGACCTCGGCCTGGTCTACGAGGCTGCCGTGTCGCGCCGCGACGACGGCGAGCGCACGGTCGCGGTGAAGATGACGCTGACCGCGCCAGGCTGCGGGATGGGCGACATCCTGGTCGACGACGTGCGCAGCAAGCTCGAGATGATCCCGACCATCGCCGAGGCCGACGTCGAGCTGGTGTTCGACCCGCCGTGGACCCGGCACATGATGTCCGAGGCGGCACGCCTGGAAACGGGAATGCTCTGAGGCGGGGAACGCCCGCCCTCCGGAGACCGCGCGCGGGACTGGCCCGAACCACCATGGCATTGGCCGAACGGCACTTGACGCGTAATCGTTTCCATGAAAGTCGGTAGCGATTACAGTTCAAAAGTGTGAACTACGTCACACTTTTTGACCCCCGATTTGCTGCGTTTGCAGCTTGAGCCTTCACGAGCCGCTGCCCTAGCGTGGGGATTGCGATGCGCGAGGGCGCGCAGCGCTGCCAGGCCCGAAGGCCAAGCTCCCCGCCGCTGCCGCGGCACACCGAAACCGCACGCGCCCGGACCAGCCCCCGGCGGCCGCGCCGTGCCGCAACCGTCATCGAGGACACCGCAATGCATTCCAGCAGTCGTGTTCGCTCCCTCGCCGTCATGTCGCCCCTCGCCTTCGCGCTGGCCTTCGCCGCCTCCGCGCAGGCCGCGACGCGCGTCGACCTCCACCACCAGGACGTGGCCAGCATGTACAGGCAGTACAAGGCCGCCAGCGTCCGCATCGGCATGCCCTCGGGCGCGGCCGACCGCCACGCCGAGCTGATCGGCATGGGTGCCGATTCGGGCCTGCAACTGGTCAACAGCAGCACCGACAAGGACGGTACCCGCCACTACCGCTATCGCCAGACCTTCCACGGGATCCCGGTGTTCGGCGACAACGTGATCGTCAGCGAGAACGCCGACGGCAGCGTGCGCAACCTGTTCGGCCATCGCCTCGACGGCATCGGCGCCGACCTGCCCTCCGTCGCCGCGCGCATCCCGCAGGCCCAGGCCATGTCGCTGGCCCGGCATGCCGCGTTCGGCAACCGCGTCGCCGCGCTCGACGTCAGCCGCGAGAAGTCCGAACGCGTGATCTTCTTCGACGACAGCCGCCAGGCGCACCTGGCCTATGTCGCGGAGTTCTTCGCCGACTCGCCGCGCGGCGGCTCGCCGACCCGTCCGTTCGTGGTCGTGGACGCGCGCACCGGCGCCGTGCTCAAGCAGTGGGACGGCCTGACCACCGCGCAGGTCGGCACCGGCCCCGGCGGCAACGCCAAGACCGGCCAGTACGAGTGGGGCTCGGGCGGCATCTACGGCTACCTGGACGTCGCGCAGAGCGGCTCCACCTGCACGATGAACAACACCAACGTGAAGTCGGTGAACCTCAACCACGGGACCACCAGCACCACCGCGTTCTCCTACACCTGCCCGCGCAACACCTTCCAGGCGATCAACGGCGCGTACTCGCCGATCAACGACGCGCACTTCTTCGGCGGCGTGATCACGAACATGTATCCGGCGTACACCGGCTACAACGCGCTGTCGTTCCAGCTCGTGATGCGCGTGCACTACAGCAACAACTACGAGAACGCATTCTGGGACGGCAGCACCATGAGCTTCGGCGACGGCGCCAGCACGTTCTACCCGCTGGTCAGCGCCGACGTGGCCGGCCACGAGGTCTCGCACGGCTTCACCGAACAGCATTCGAACCTGACCTACGACGGCCAGTCCGGCGGCATCAACGAGTCGTTCTCCGACATGGGCGGCGAGGCCACCGAGTACTACTGGAAGGGCACGAACGACTTCCTCGTCGGCCACGAGATCTTCAAGGGCAACGGCTCGCTGCGCTACATGGCGAACCCGCCGCAGGACGGCGGCTCGATCGACAACGCCGCCGACTACACCAGCAGCCTGGACGTGCATTACTCCTCGGGCGTGTTCAACAAGGCGTTCTACCTGCTGGCCACGACCAGCGGCTGGAACACGCCCACCGCGTTCAAGGTGTTCGCGCGCGCCAACGCGCTGTACTGGTCGGCCGGCTCCGACTACAACGACGCGGCTTGCGGCGTGGAAACCGCGGCGACCGACCTCGGCCTCAGCGTCGCCAACGTCACCTCGGCCTTCAGCCAGGTGGGCGTGAGCTGCTCGGGCGGCGGTGGTGGCGGCGACAGCACCGGCGGCGCGCTCTCCAAGGGCGTGGCGATGACCGACCAGCACGCCGCGACCGGCAACTCGGTGAATTACACGATCGCGGTCCCTTCGGGCGCATCGAACCTGGTGATCAGCCAGTCCGGTGGCAGCGGCGACGCCGACCTCTACGTGAAGTTCGGCAGCGCGCCGACCGACAGTTCCTACGACTGCCGCCCGTACAAGAGCGGCAACGCCGAGAGCTGCACGTTCGCTTCGCCGTCGGCCGGCACCTACTACGTCCGCGCGAAGGCCTACTCGGCGTTCTCGGGCATGTCGGTCCTCGCCGACTACACGACGGGCGGTGGCGGTGGCGGCGGCGGTGGCGGGGTGCTCTCCAAGGGCGTGCCGGCGACCGGCCTGTCCGCGGCCACGGGCGCCGATGTCGTCTACACGATGAGCGTGCCGAGCGGCGCGTCCAACCTGACGTTCTCCGCGTCGGGCGGCACGGGCGACGCCGACATGTACGTGAAGTTCGGCAGCGCGCCGACCGACACGTCGTACGACTGCCGTCCGTACAAGAGCGGCAACGCGGAGAGCTGCACCTACGCGACGCCGTCGGCGGGCACCTACTACGTGCGGTTGCATGCCTACTCGGCGTTCTCGGGCGTGAGCCTGGTGGGCGACTACACCACGGGTGGCGGCGGCGGTGGCGTGCAGACCTACACCAACGGCACCGACGTCAGCATCCCGGACCACGGTTCGGCGGTGACGAGCGCCATCGCGGTGTCGGGCCGTACCGGCAACGCGCCGAGCAATGCGCAGGTGGCGGTCAACATCGTCCATACCTACCGCGGCGACCTGGTGGTCGACCTGGTGGCGCCGGACGGCTCGAGCTATCGCCTGAAGAACTCGAGCAGCAGCGACAGCGCGGACAACGTCAACGCGACCTACACCGTCAACCTGTCCACGGAAGCCCTCAACGGCTCCTGGAAGCTGAAGGTGCAGGACATGTACTCGGGCGACACCGGCTACATCAACACCTGGAGCGTCACGTTCTGATCATGCCGGCCCGGGCATGCTGCCCGGGACAGGGATGAACCAGTTGTGACCTGGACCCCGGCCTCGTGCCGGGGTCTTTTTTTGCTAGAGCAGGTCCATGAGCGCGACCGCGTTGTTGTGCGCGTCGTCCTTCGAAGCGTAGAGCAGCGTGAGCTTGCGCCTGCGCGCGAGGGCGCGCAGTTCCGCGAGGGCGGGGCTGTCGTGCAGTTCGGCCGCGTAGGCCTTGCGGAACGCGTCGAATCGCTCCGGATGGGCGTGGAATTCGCGGCGCAGCGCGTCGCTGGGTGCGACATCCTTCAGCCACAGGTCGACGGCGGCCTTTTCCCTCGACAAGCCGCGCGGCCACAGCCGGTCCACCAGCACCCGGATCCCGTCGGCCGCGGCGGGCGCATCGTAGGCGCGCTTGAGCCGCGGGACGGGCACTTCAGTCGATGGCCTCGAAGCGGTTGGCGTCGACGTTCTTGCGGACCTTCGCGGGGTCCCAGACGCGGCCGTTCATCGCGATGTACACGCCGTCGGGCAGCGACTGCACCGCGCCGACCGCGGTGCCGATGTTGAACTCGGCGTCGGAGCCGCGGAAGCGCGCCGGGTTCAGCGCGCCGGTGAGCACGATCACCTTGCCGGGAAGGCTCGACAGCACCTTGGCCGTCTGCACCATCGAATCGGTGCCGTGGGTCACCAGCACGTGGCGCGCGGCCTGCGCGGCGATCGTCGCGCGCAGCAGCTCGCGGTCGGCGTCGTCGATGTGCAGCGAATCCTTGCGCAGGATCGGGATCACGTGGAAGTGGAAGGCGACCCCGAGTTCCTCGAGGATGCGGCCGATCTGCGGCTCGCCGACCTGGTAGTCCGACTTGTCGTCGAAGTAGACCTTGTCGATGGTGCCGCCGGTGGTGACGATGAGCAGGTGGTCCATGCGCGCAGTTTAAGCCCTGGCCGGCGTCAGCGGCCGGCCAGGGCCTCGCGCAGCGGATCGAGCAGGGCGCCGTAGCGGGGCGCGACCGGCGCCGGGGCGCGCAGCGGCTCGCGAACCTGGGCGGCGCTCGCGGTGCGGACGCCGCGTCGCACCGCGTGCGGCGCCAGGCAGGCCGGGTCGAAATCGAGCCCGCAGGCGTCCAGCAGCGCGCGGATCGTGGCGTCCGGCGCCGACACCAGGGCTTCGTGGCGGAACAGCCGGATGCGCGCCGGATCGCGCGCACGCCAGGCGTCCATGGCTCGCGCGCAGCCGCGCATCTGCGCGGCGATGTCGGCGAAGTCGCAGCCGAAGTGGGGCAGGGCGAGGAATTGCTGGCGGTAGCACGACCACGCCGTCTCCAGCGGATCGCGCCGGGTTTCGAACACGGTGGCGCCGGGCAGCATGGCGCGCAGGATCCCGGCGTGCTTCCAGTTCTCCGGCAGCTTGTCGGTGAAGCGCGGGCGCCGTTCGCGCCAGCGCGCGGTGCGTCGCAGGTACTCGCGGCCGAGGCGCTGCCAGTCCTCCGGCGTCGCTTCCGCCACCCACTGCGGGTAGGGCCGGCGTCGGCGCAGGCTTTCCTGCTGCACGACTTCGCCGAGGTCCGGCAACTCGCTGGCGCCTTCCACCTGCTGGTGCGCGGCCAGCACCTGTTCGAACAAGGTCGAACCCGAACGCGGAAGGCCGACGATGAAGATGGCTTCGCGGCCGAGCGACGGATCCAGCGGCGGCGGCAGGGTGGCTGTCGCGGCGAGCGCGGCGTCGATGAAGTTCGCGAGCGCCGTCGCGCTCCACGGCGCCCGGCGCCGCTGCCGCGCATTGGCCGCGGCGATGCGCGCGAAGGCGCGCGGGTAGTCGCCGGCGCGCTCGTGGAGGCGGCCGAGCGCGTACTCCATGCCGATGCGGTCGGCTTCGCGCAGGTCGTCGCGCGCGAGTTGCGCTTCGAGCGCGCGCGCATCGGCTTCACCCGGTGCCGGATCGCGGAGCGCGCACAGCCCGCGCCAGGCGTCGCCGGAGGCCGGTTCCGTGGCCAGCGCCTGCCGGTAAGCGCCCGCCGCGTCCCCGAATTCGCCCAGATGCGCCAGCGCATCGCCGAGCAGCACGGCCGCCGGCACGATGCCGGGCGCCAGCGCGAGTGCCTGCCGCAGCGCGGGGACTGCCTCCTCGCCGCGCCCCTGCAACTGCAGGTTGCGGCCGAGGTTGTACCAGGGCGCCGGCTCACCGGGCGCCAGCGCGCAGGCGCGACGCCAGCTCGCGAACGCGGCATCGCCGTCGCCGGCGCCCATCTGCGCGCTGCCCAGGTCGCTGAGCAGCACGGCATCGTCGGGGCGCATCGCGATCGCGCGCAGGAACAGGTCGCGCGCTTCGAGCGGGCGTCGTGCCCGGTTGCGCAGGAGGCCGAGCAGGCGCAGCGCTTCCGGATGCCCGTCCGTCGCCGCGATCACGCCCTGCAGCAGCGATTCCGCCTGCGCGTGCGCACCGTCGCGGATCGCGCGCGCGGCCGCATGCAGCCGCGCAGCCTGTTCCGCGTCGAGGCCATCCATCCTTGGATCGGCAGCGGTCATCGGCGGCGCGTCGTCAGCGCTTTTTCGCGAAGCGAGCGCGCAGGCCGGGAATGCTCGCGGCGAACACCACCACGAGCGCGAGCGCGACTTCCGCCAGCGCCGGCCAGCGATCCGGCGGGCGGGTCCAGGCGACCATCACGCCGTGGGAAAACCACAGCAGCGCGAGCACGCCCGCACAGAAGCCGGCGCGCGCCCCATGCCGCGGCAGCATCAGCGCGAGCAGCAGCGGCGGCAGCGCGAACACCGCGAGCGCCGCCCACTGCGAAGCACCGCCGAACCACGCGCCGTACAGCAGCACCAGGCCCAGCAACGCCACGCGCAGCAGGCGTCGTGCGGGCGTCATGCCCCCAGCCTCGCGGCCAGTCCTGCGATGCGCCGGCCGAGCGCGCGCGCGAGCAGCGCTTCGTCGTCCGTGGGTTGCGGGTCGTCCTGCATGCCGGCGACGTGGCTGGCGCCGTAAGGCGTGCCGCCGCCGCGCGTGGTGTTGAGCGCGGGTTCGGTAAACGGGATGCCGGCGACCACGCAGCCGTGGTGCAGCAGCGGGATCAGCATCGACAGCAGCGTCGATTCCTGGCCGCCGTGCATGGTCGCGGTCGAAGTGAAGGCGCCGGCGGGCTTGCCGACGAGCGTGCCGCTCGCCCACTCGGCGCCGAGGCCATCGATGAAATGCTTGAGCGGCGCGGCCATGTTGCCGAAGCGCGTCGGGCTGCCGATCAGCAATCCGGCGCATTCGGCCAGGTCGGTGCGCTCGACGTAGGGGGCGCCGTCCTCGGGCACCGGCGGGCTCGCCGCCTGGGTCACGGCGGCGACCGGCGGCACCGTGCGCAGCCGCGCGGCCATGCCGTCGACTTCGCCGATGCCGCGGGCGACGTGGCGCGCGAGGCGGGCGACGGATCCGCCGCGGCTGTAATAGAGGACGAGGATTTCGGGCATGCGCGCAGCGTAACCGCCCGCGCCGCGCCGCGCGACCGGCTCGTGCGAAGGTGTCGCGCCGACTTCGCCCCGGCTCCTGCTACCCTCCGGCCCATGGAGCCGCTCGACTCGATCAACCGCTGGAGCGACCGCCTGCGCGACCGGGCGCGGGCGCGCACGTTTTTCTCGTTCCTGTTCCGCCGCTTCCTCGACGACCGCCTGTTCGAATCGGCGGGCGCGCTGTCCTTCACCACGGTGTTCGCGCTGGTGCCGCTGTCGATGGTGGTTTTCGGCGTGCTGTCGGCGTTCCCGGTGTTCGATGAGTGGAGCGTCCGCCTTACCAACTACATTTTCACCAACTTCGTGCCGAGCGCCGCGCGCAAGGTCGAGGACTACCTCAAGGGCTTCACCGCCAACACCGGGCAACTCACGACGGCGGGCGTGATCGCGCTGGTGACGTCGCTGCTGATCACCCTCTTCAGCGTCGAAGGCACGTTCAACCGGATCTGGCGGGTGAAGACCGCGCGGCCGAAGTTCAGCCGCTTCCTCGTGTACTGGACCGTGCTGACCCTCGGCGCGCTGGTCGCGGCGACGAGCCTGGCCCTGTCCTGGCAGTTCTTCTCGCTGGCGCTGTTCAGCACGGGGCCGGGCCGCCTGCTGGAGGCGGCGATGCTCAAGCTGGCGCCGATGGTGATCGAGCTGCTGGCCTTCACCACGATCTTCCGCGTCGTGCCGCACCGGACCATCAAATGGCGCCACGCCGCCGCCGGCGCGCTGCTGTCGGTGCTGCTGTTCGAACTGGTGAAGTGGGGCATCAGCCTCTACATCGGCAGCTTCGGTTCGTACCAGAAGATCTACGGGCCACTCGCCTTCGCGCCGATCTTCCTGCTGTGGATCTACCTGGGATGGGTGTCGATCCTGCTCGGTGCGTCGTTCGCGTCGTCCATGTCGGCCTTCCGCTACCAGCCGGCCGCGATGCGCCTGCCGGAAGGCTTCGAGATCTACGGATTGCTGCGCCTGCTCGGGCGCTTCGCCGAGCAGCGCAAGTCCGGCCGGGGCCTGCATACCGACGAGATCCTGCTGCTGGAGCCGCTGCTGACCGACGCGCTGGTGCAGGAACTGCTGGGCGAACTGTGCGCGGTCGGCGTGGTCGCCCGCGCCGAGTCGGGCGCCTGGCTGCTCGCGCGCGACCTCGACGAGCTGACGATGGCCGAGCTGTACGAAGCCTGCCAGCTGCGCATCCCGATCGCCGAAGCGCACCTGCCGTGCCGCGAGGATGCGCTCGGTGGCGCTGCCGTGGCCGAACTCGACGAGTTGCGGCTGCCGCTGCGCGACCTGCTCAGGCGCCGCGTTTCCAACATCTACGAAGACACGAAAGGAACCCCATGAACGCACGTCGCTGGTTCGCATGCCTTGCCGTCGCCGCGCTGGCGCTGGCCGGCTGCAAGCGCGACGCGGCGGCGCCCGCCGCCTCGCCCGCCTCGCAACCCGCGCCGGCCGCCGCGCAACCAGCCGCTGTATCCGCGCCGTCGGCGGCGCAGGTGCAGGCGCGCAAGAATGGCGCCGACGCGATACCCGTGCTCGAAGTGAAGACGATCGACGCCAAGCCCTGGCGCCTCGCCGACCATCGCGGCCGCTGGGTGGTCGTCAACTACTGGGCGACGTGGTGCGGCCCCTGCCTGAAGGAAATGCCGGACCTCTCGGCGCTCGACGCGATGCGCGAGGACGTCGACGTGATCGGCCTCGCCTACGAGGACACCACGCCGGCCGACCTGCGCGCCTTCCTGGTGAAGCATCCGGTGGTCTATCCCGTCGCGATCGCCGACGTGTACGCGCCGCCCGCCGCCTTCGACGCGCCGCGCGGCCTCCCCACCACCTGGCTGATCGCGCCGGACGGGCGGGTGGCCCGCCATTTCCTCGGGCCGGTGACCGCGGCGGATCTCCAGGCCGCCATCGCCGCCGGCCCGCCGGCCGGGTAACAGGCCAGTCTCCGGGCCGATACGGGGGCAGGCCCTGCGACGAAACCGGGATTCCGGGGGCTGAAATGCCTTGAGGCCCCGCGCCGGTTCTGCTGTACTAGTTCACATAGTACAGATAGGACAGCGCATGGCCCGTACCCGCCCCTTGATGATCCAGATCGCCACCGGCGACCAGCGCCCGATCGGCAGGCAGATCGTGGATGCCGTGCGCATGAAGATCGCCATGGGCGAACTCGAGCCCGGTGACCAGCTGCCGAGCGTCCGCGGCCTGGCCCAGCAGCTCACGATCAACCCGAACACGGTGGCCAAGGCCTACGCCGAGCTCGCCGCCGAAGGCTGGCTCGATTCGCGCCCGGGCCTGGGCCTGTACGTGGCGCCGCCGCGCCAGCGCCTGAGCGATGCCGAGCGCGATCGCCGGCTCGACGACGCCATCCAGCGCTTCCTGCACGACGTCATCGCGCTCGACTTCCCGCCCGACGAAGTCCAGGCGCGGCTACACCACGAATTCCTCGCGCTTGCGCCCCGCAAGAGCGCCTGACGCCCTCCCGCCTGCCACGGGCAGGCACGACCCGACCGAAGACAACCCATGACCGACGAATACGTCATCGAGACCTGCGCGCTCACCAAGCGCTACGGTCGCAAGCTCGCGCTCGACGCGCTCGACCTGCGCATCCCGCGCGGCCGCATCCACGCCGTCGTCGGCGCCAACGGCGCCGGCAAGTCCACCCTGTTCCGGATCCTGCTCGGCTTCATGCCGCAGACGTCCGGCGAGGCGCGCATCCTCGGCCGCGACAGCGGCGCGCTGCGGCCGGACGACCGCGCCCGCATCGGTTTCGTCAACGAAGAGCACACGCTGCCGGGCTGGATGACGGTCGGCGCGGTGGTCGCGATGCAGCGCCACCAGTACGCGCGCTGGCGCCAGGAAGCCTTCGACGAGGTCATCGGCCACTACCACGTGCTGCTGGACCAGAAGGTCGGCCAGCTATCGCGCGGCGAGCGCGCCGGCTTCAACCTGGCGCTCGCGCTGGCGCAGTCGCCCGAGCTGCTCGTGCTCGACGAGCCGACGCTCGGCCTCGACGTCGTCGCCAAGCGCGCCTTCCTCGAATCGCTGCTGTACAGCAACGCGGCCGAGCAATGCACCGTCATCTATTGCTCGCACCAGATGGAGGAGGTCGAGCGCGTCGCCGACAACCTCGTGATCCTGGAGCATGGGCGGTTGGTGAACATGTCCGCGCCCGACGATTTCCGCGCGCGCGTCAGCCACTGGATCGCCGACATCCCGTTCAAGGGGCCCGATCCCCGCACCGTGCCCGGCCTGCTCGAGCAGCAGCGCCTCGATGGCCTGCAGCACTACGTCGTGCTCGACCAGGGCGAGGACTTCGGCGACTTCCTGCGCGCCGCCGGCGCGCGATCGATGCAGAGCATGCCGGTGAGCCTGGACCGCGCGGTCAACGGCTTCCTGGCGAAGAACCATGCGGCACCGGCCCAGGAGGGCGTGCGATGAAGGACCTGTTCAAGGGAGAGCTGCTGCGTTTCCGCCTCTGGGCGATCGCGGCCGCCGTGATCCATGTCGGCGGCCTGGGCTTCATGGCGCGCCTGGTCGACCTGGCGCAGCAGCCGAAGCTCGTGTACCAGGTGTTCGCGATGATCTACGCGGCGGCGGGCATTCTGCTGGGCCTATACCAGATGGGCACCTATCGCCGCGCCAACCACTGGCTCAACCTGCTGCATCGCCCGCTGCACCGGCTGCGCATCGCCGGCGCGCTGTGCGGCGCAGGGTTCGCGCTGCTGGTGATTTCGGTGGCGCTGCCGATCGCCGCGATCGCCTGGTACCAGGAAGCGCTCACCGCGCGCGTGGTCGACACGCGCCACTGGTTGCTGCCGATCGCGGCGCTGCTGATCGCCGCCTGCGGCTATCTCGGCGGCGCGTACGCGATGCTCGCCAACCGGCGTTATTCGGTGGCCGCGGCATTGCTGCCGGCGGCATTCATGTTCACCCAGGCGGCGGGCGTTGCCGCGCTCGCGGTGCAGGTGCTGGTGCTGCTGATCCTCGCCGTGCTCGTCGGCATCGCGTTCAAGCCCCAACTCGACGAGTTGCCGCGCCATCCCCTGGCGGTGGCGGCGACGGCGTTGCCCGTGCAGGTGGGGGCTTACTTCCTGATCTGGATGCTCGGCTTCGGTTACGAGATCGGCCTGACGGCGATCGGCCAGCATCCGCTCAACGGCGGGCAGGCCGCGGCCGATGGCTATATCCAGGCCGGGCGCATGGAACCGAAGGAACGGCTGCTTGCCGGCCTGGCGTCCAGCCACGACGCCGATGCACCCTTGTGGCGCGAACAGGCCGCGCTCTCCGACGTGTTCGTGTTGTATCCGATGCGCGACCTGCCGATCCGCGGCCAGCTGACCGGCACGATGCAGCCGCTGGAATTCAGCGAGTCCGAGCGCGCGATCACCTGGACCTTCAGCCACGATCGCATGCGCTTCGTCGGGCGTGGAACGCTCGATGGCCGGCCACGCGGCGAGCTCGGCGTGGGCGAAGGCAACCTGCCGTTCCCGGGCCCGGCGATGCCCGTCGGCAGCAGCTACCTGCTCGCGCCGACGGTGGCCTACCAGTACGACGACGAGGACCAGCACCGTGTCTTTCCCCGCGCGGTGCTCCCCGCAGGCGAAGTATTTGCCGGCACGCCCGAGGCCGCCGGCGAGAACATCGCCGTGCTCAGCGACCGTGCCCTCTACATCTATCCGGGCCGCGAAGCAGCGAACACGCTGGAGGTGCTGAAGCCGGTGCTGCGCATGCAGATGCCGGGTGCGATCGGCAAGCTGAGCAGCGTCGAGTTGATGGAACTGCTCGATGGCTACCTGGTGTCCTTCACCTTCACCAACGGCGCCTGGTCGGGCGAGGCCGTGCCGTACCAGCAGGTCATGCGCGTCGACGGCCGGGGTCGCGTGAGCGAAGTGTCGAAGCGCCTGCTGTCCTACGACCTGCCGCTCGCGTACACGATGCGCAACTGGTGGTTGTCGCCGGTGCTGCGCGAGCTGTGCCTGTCGCTACAGCAAGCGTTCGCCGCGCCGAATCCGCTGGCCGCGGGCGACGTCCCGTCGCCGCCGCGCCACATCGTCCTGCTGGCGGGCGTGCTGTGCCTGCTGTCGCTGCTCGGCGCGATCGCGCTTACGGCGCGCCGTGCGTTCACGCCGGCGGTACGCTGGACCTGGGTGCTGGCCTGCGGCGTGGTCGGCCTGCCGGCGCTCGCCAGCCTGTGGCTGATGTACCCGAAGGCCGAGCGCACGGCGGCGACCGCGGCACCGGCCCGCGCCGCGGCAGCGCCCGCACGGAGCGCGCGATGAATCCGCTGTCGAAGCGTTTCGCGGCGATCGTCGCGGCACTGCTCCTCGTGCCTTCGGCGTTGCCCGTCCAGGCGGGCGCCGGTGCCGGCGACGCCGCGGCGCTGCGCGCAGCGGTCGCGCTCGAGCGGGCCCGCGCGCCGGCGGCGCGCCAGTCGCGCGAAGCCTTGCTGATGCCTCTTTCGTTCACTTCGGTGCAGCTGTCTCCCGACGGCCGCCACGTCGCCTACCTGCGCGACGAGGGCGAATCGCGCAGCCTCTGGCTGCTGCCCACGGACGGAGGGGCGGCGCGCCAGCTCGCGCCGCGCACGCAGGCGCAACAGCTCGGATGGTCGCGCGACGGGCGCTGGCTGTTCGTGTTCGCGCCGCGATCGCTGTCGACGCTGGAGATCGCGACCGGCGCCGGCATCCGAGTGCCGCTGCTCGGCACGGACGAGCGCCGGGTGATGCAGGTCGACCTGTCGCAGCCGGCCGCAGTGATCCTGCGCGAGCGCGTCCGCAGCGGCACCGCCGAGCGCTGGCGCATCGTGCGCATGGACGCGCGCGGGCACCGCACGCGGCTGTGGGAGGATGCGCACTGGGTGCACGACGTCGCGATCGACGCACGCGGCCGCCTCGTCGCGCTCGCGCGGTTCCTGGGGGACCATGACGCCATCGATGCCGTCGAGCCGGGCGGCCGGCTGCGCGAGCTGCGACGCATGCGGCCGACGGAGAGCGCCACCATCCTCGGCGTGATGCGCGACGGCGGCCTGCTGCTCTCGGGCGATACCGGGGGCAACCTGCGCCGCGTGCTGCGGCTCGGGCTGGACGGCACGCTCCGCACCCTCCATGCGGATCCGGAAGGCGAGGCCGACCTGGACGAGGTGGTGCTCGATCCCTCCGGGGCGGAGCCGGTGGTCGCAAGCTATCGAAGCAGCGTTGCGGCCACCTATGGCCTGGGCCGCGCGCAGGCCGGCGTCGCCGCACTGCGTGCGCGCTTCCCGGGCCGCGACCTCGACATCGACATCTCCGGCGGCCCGCATCCGCGCTGGCTGGTGTCGGAGCAGGCCAGCACGCTGCGCGATCCGCGCTGGCATCTCTACGACCCCGCGACCGGCCGGCTGCGCACGATCCTCGCCGGCGACGCGCGGGTGCGCCGTCCGCTGCCGGAAGCGGCGATGGCGCGCAAGATCCCCTTCGACTACGCCGCGTCCGACGGGATGCGCGTGCATGGCTTCCTGCTGCTCCCGCCCGGCGCCGATCCGGCGCGCGTGCCGCTCGTCGCGCAGGTCCACGGCGGGCCCATCAACCACTTCCGCCCGGGCTACGACGCGGTCGCGCAGCTGCTCGCCAATCGCGGCTACGCGGTGTTCCAGACCAACTTCCGCGGCTCGACCGGGTACGGACGCGACTACACCTTCTCCGCGCACGGCGACTTCGGCAACGGGCGCGTGCAACAGGACATCGTGGACGGCGTGCGCTACCTGCTGGCGCAGCGCATCGGCGATCCTGCCCGCGTCGGGATCGTCGGGCACTCCTTCGGCGGCTACTCGACGCTGCAAGGCCTCACGTTCCAGCCGGAACTGTTCAAGGTCGGCGTCGCCGGTTCGCCGCCGCCGGACCTGGGGTGGGGCATGCGCTGGCTGGTGGCATCCGGCGACCAGGGCGACTTGCCGGACCGATCGCTGGCGGTGATATTGCGCACGCTCGGCATGGACCCGTCGGACCCCGCGACCTATGCGCGCCTGCACGCGCAGTCGCCGCTGGCGAACGTTGCGCGGATGGCGCGGCCGCTGCTGGTCATGGCGGGCGGCGCCGACCGCACGGTCGCCGCGCGCGGCGTCATCGATTATGTGGCGCGTCTGCAGCAGCTGCGGAAGCCGGTGAGCCTGTATGTCGAGCCGGGCGGCGGCCACTCGCCGGTGGCGCCGGTGCCGCGCGAGGCCTACGCGTACCTGATGGTGCAGATGCTGCACGCGCACCTGGGCGGCAGCGCACCCGATGCGCCGGGCGCCGGATTGCGCGCATACCTGCGCACGAACCTGCGGCTCGCCGGGCCGGAGTTCGCGGGTGTCGCGAAGCGCGCGTCGCCGCTCAGCGCTCCCGCAGGCGGGGACGGAGAGTAGCGAGGTTGCACGGCTTCGTGCGCGCGTCGAGTTGCGCGCGCACGATCTTCTCCCACGCGGTGCGGCAGGCGGACGTCGAGCCGGGCAGGGCGAACAGGAACGTCCCGTTCGCCAGCCCGGCGAAGGCGCGCGATTGCAGCGTCGACGTGCCGATCTCCTCGAAGCTCAGCGCGCGGAACAGTTCGCCGAAACCGGGCATCTCCTTGTCCAGCAGCGGCAGCAGCGCTTCGGGCGTGGAATCGCGGCCGGTGAAGCCGGTGCCGCCGGTGACCAGGATCCCGTCGACCGCATCGTCCGCGATCCATTGCGAGACCTGCGCGCGCAGCCGGTAGCGATCGTCGGGCAGCAGGGCGCGCGCATGCAGCGCATGGCCGGCTTCGCGCAACGCTTCGACCAGGTAATCGCCCGAGGTGTCGTCGCCGGGGCCGCGCGTATCGGAGACGGTCAGCACGCACAGCGACAGCCCGACGAAGTCGTTCGAGGCGCTCATGGCGTCATCAGCGAGTACCACTGGCTCTCGTCCTCGTTCCATCCGGCGGCGCGGTACAGCGCGCGCGCCGGACCGTTGTCGCGGGTGGCCTCCAGCATCACGCCGGCGGCGCCCTGTTCGCGCGCGAATGCGGCGGCCGCATCCAGCAGCGCGCGCGCCACGCCGCCGCGGCGCGCGCCTTCGGCGACGAACAGGTCGTTGAGCAGCCAGGTGCGCGCCGTGCGCACCGACGAGAAGATCGGATAAAGCTGGGTGAAGCCGATCGCCGACGGCCCGCGTTCGGCGACCAGCACCGCCGATTCGCCGTTCGCGAGCCTGTCGGCGAGGAAATCGCGAGCGCGCACCGGATCCGAAGGCTGCGCGTAGAACACGCGATAGGCGTCGAACAGCGGGACGAGGGCGTCGAGGTCGGCGGCGGAGGCGCGGCGGATGGTCGTGTCCATGCGCGCAGTCTATGCCGTCCGCGACTTCATTCGCGACCCAGCCGCGCCAGCTCGTCGGCCTGCTGTTCGCGCGACAGGCGCTCGACCAGCGCGTCGAGGTTGCCGTCCAGCACGTTCGGCAGGTCGTACAAGGTCAGCCCGTCGACCCGGTGGTCGGTGATCCGGCCCTGCGGATAGTTGTAGGTGCGGATGCGCTGGCTGCGGTCGCCGCTGCCGACCTG
>DATJDY010000057.1:0-4653 GCA_035497155.1 Luteimonas sp. | reverse complement strand
CCGGGGCGCCGGCCAGCTTGGCGCGCGCGCTCGGGTTCCAGGACTTGATGAACGGGACCGCCAGGAATCCGGCTCCTACCGCACCGACCACGGACGTGGTCGCGGTGAGGAACCGGCGCCGGCCCAGGTTCTCGGGACGCTCGCCTTCATTGCCCATCAGGCACTCCGCAAAGACTCGATGACAGATTGCGCGCCTGCCGGGGCCGAAGCCGCGGACAGACAGCTGCAAAGACGCTCAAGTGTAACGGAACGTGAATCCGGCGGACAATGTTTCCCGTGCTGGCGGGTAGGGAAAGCCGCCGGAAACACTGCGAATCCATGGACTTGCGCTCAGCGCGCGGCCACCGTCCCGCGGTAGCGCGCGGCCAGGAGGCCGACCCGCTCCACGTAGCGCCGGGTCTCGGCATAGGGCGGGATGCCCTTGTACTTGTCCACGGCGCCCTCGCCGGCGTTGTAGCCGGCCGCGGCCAGCTTGACGTTGCCGTCGAAGCGCTTGAGCAGCCAGGCAAGGTACTGGACCCCGCCGCGGATGTTCTCGGCGGCGTCGAAGGCATCGCCCACGCCGAAGCGGCGGGCGGTGGCGGGCATCAGCTGCATCAGCCCCTGCGCGCCGACCCGCGACAGGGCGCGCGGATTGAAGGCGGATTCGGCGTGGATGATCGCGCGGACCACGGCCTCGTCGACGCCGTAGCGCTTCGACGCCGCGCTGATCTCGTCGCCGTAGGCACTGGTGTTGAGCCGCACCTTGCCGAAGTTCACGCCGGGGCGGCTGCCGCAGGCGTAGCAGGTTTCGATGTAACTGTACTGGATGGTCTTCAGCGCGCTGAAGCTGCCGCTCGGGCGGGCGCTGGTGTAGTGGCGCACGCCGTCCTGCACGTAGGAATAGACCTGGCCCGTGATCCGGCGCGGACCATCGGACGGGCGACTGTCGGCAACGGCGGGCGTGGCGACCGGCGGCGGCGGCTCGGGCGTCGCGACCGAGGGCGCCCCGGCGAACGCATCGGCGGCCGATGGGCCGGACGGCTTCGCGGCGGCAGCGACGGGCTTCCTGGCCGGGCGCGCGGCACGCGAGGAATAGCGCCCGACGACGGTGCAGTCCGCGCCCGGGATGCGGCGGCTCGAATAGCCGTGCGAACCGTCGGCGCCGGCGCAGCGATACACGTTGCCCGCGACGGCGGGAGCCGCCAGCAGCAGGCATGCGATCGCGATGAGTCCCCGGGCCCCCTTGGTCATGAAGGGAGTGTGTACCCATCACGCCCCGCTGACAAGTATTTGATTTTGCTGAACAAGCCTTCGATTAATGGAATTCCGTGACCGCCCTCGCAAAGCGGCGCTCCCGCGGCCGGGCCGCGCCGTTCCGCTAGACTTCGCGCCCCGGCGCGGATTCAACGCCGCCCACCCGGAACGATCCGACCATGGCCGACTCCCCCCTGCCGCCGCGCGGCAAGCTCTACATCCAGACCCACGGCTGCCAGATGAACGAGTACGACTCGGCGCGCATGGCCGACGTGCTCGCCGCTTCCGACGGGCTCGAACTCACCGCGAACGCCGAGGACGCGGACGTCATCCTGGTCAACACCTGCTCGATCCGCGAGAAGGCGCAGGAGAAGGTCTTCAGCCAGCTGGGGCGCTGGCGCGCCCTCAAGCAGGGAGGCAAGCCGGTACTGATCGGCGTGGGCGGCTGCGTCGCCTCGCAGGAAGGCGAGGCGATCGTGAAGCGTGCGCCCTACGTGGACCTGGTGTTCGGCCCGCAGACGCTGCATCGCCTGCCCGAGCTGATCCGCGAGCGCCGCGCGTCGGGCCGGCCGCAGGTGGACATCAGCTTCCCGGAGATCGAGAAGTTCGACCGCCTGCCGGAGCCGCGCGCCGAAGGCCCGACCGCCTTCGTCTCGATCATGGAAGGCTGCTCGAAATACTGCTCGTTCTGCGTGGTGCCCTACACCCGCGGCACCGAGATCAGCCGCCCGTTCGAGGACGTGCTGGTGGAAGTGGCGCAGCTCGCGGCGCAGGGCGTGCGCGAAGTGAACCTGCTCGGGCAGAACGTCAATGCGTATCGCGGCCGCCTTGACGGCGTCGACGACGATGTCGCCGACCTCGCGCTGCTGATCCGCGCGATCGCCGGGATCGAGGGCATCGAGCGCATCCGCTTCACCACCTCGCATCCGCTGGAGTTTTCCGACTCGCTGGTGGAGGCCTACCGCGACGTGCCCAAGCTGGCGAACTACCTGCACCTGCCGGTGCAGGCCGGCAGCGACCGCATCCTCGCGGCGATGAAGCGCGGCTACACCGCGCTCGAGTTCAAGCAGAAGATCCGCAAGCTGCGCGCCGTGCGCCCCGGCATCTCCATCTCCTCCGACTTCATCGTCGGCTTCCCGGGCGAGACCGAAGCGGATTTCGAAAAGACGATGAAGCTGATCGAGGAGGTGGGCTTCGACCAGTCGTTCTCGTTCATCTATTCGCGGCGCCCGGGCACGCCCGCGGCCGACCTCGAGGACGACACGCCGGATGCGGAAAAGCATGCGCGGCTGGAGCGCCTCCAGGCGCGCGTCAACGCGCAGGCCGCGGCGATTTCGCAGGGCATGGTCGGCAGCGTCCAGCGCATCCTGGTCGAGGGCCGGTCGCGCAAGGACGAAACTGAATTGGCGGGAAAAACCGAAAACATGAAGACCGTCAACTTTTCGGGCCCGCCGTCGCTGATCGGGCGCTTCGTCGATGTGGTAATTGTGGCCGCACTGTCCAATTCGCTGCGCGGACGCATCGCCTCGACGGAAGACTTCGCCGCATGTTCGCCACCGGGAAAAATCCGAACCGCCACCTCCATGCCGGCCTGCTAGACCTCGTGCTCGCGGCGGGCGCGATGGCCGCGCACACCGGGGCGATCCGCCTCGACAATCCGAACTGGGCGTTGCTGCCGCACTGGCTGTGGCCGGGGCTGGCGGTGGCCTTCCTGCTCAGTGCCCTGTTCTCGTTCGGGCGCCATCGCGCGACCCGGCGGTAGAGCCGACCCATGGTCGGCCGTGCGCAGCCGACCATGGGTCGGCTCTACGTCAGTCGAGTCGCTTGCGGAACCGCAGGATCGCCAGCGTCATCATCACCACGGTGAAGCCGGCCAGCGCGGCCATCTCCGGCCACAGCTGCCACAGGCTCGCGCCGCGCAGCATGATCCCGCGGATCAGGCGCAGGAAATGCGTCAGCGGCAGCACCTCGGCCAGCCACTGCACCACGCGCGGCATGCCGGCGAACGGGAACATGAAGCCTGACAGCAGGATCGATGGCAGGAACACGAACATCGTCATCTGCATCGACTGGAACTGCGAGCGCGCCTTGGTCGAGATCAGCAGGCCGAGCGTGAGGTTGGCGACGATCAGCAGCAGCGAGGCGATGTAGACGTCCAGGATGCTGCCGCGCACCGGCACCTGGAACAGCCAGATTCCGAGCAGCAGCACCAGCGTCACCTGCACCAGGCCGATCGCCGCGTACGGCAGCACCTTGCCGACCATCAGCTCGCCGCGGCCCAGCGGCGTGGCGATGAGCAGTTCCATGTTGCCGCGCTCGCGCTCGCGCACGATGGCGACCGACGTGAACATCACCATGGTCATCGTCAGGATGATGCCGATCAGGCCCGGCACGATGTTGACCGCCGAGCGCCGCTCCGGGTTGTAGAAGGCGACGACGTCGATCGGGCCGGTGTTCATCGCGGCGGTGCGGGCCGCGCCGTTGCCCGCGTTGGTGGCAAGCCTCGTGTCGATCGGTACCTGCGCCAGCTGGATGGCCGCGCTCTGCACGGCGGTGTCGCTGCCGTCGACCAGCACCTGCGCGACCTGCCGGCCGTCGAGGCGGCGGCGCTCGAAATCGGGCGGGATCGCGATGCCGACGCTGATCTCGCCGCGCTGCAGGAGGTCCATCAGTTCCTGCGGCGTACGCGCGTCGCGCACCGGCGCGACGACTCCCGTGGCGAGCATGTCCATCACCAGCGCGCGCGAACCGGCGGTGCCGGCCTGGTCGGCGATGGCGGCATCGAGGCCGCGCAGGTTCATGTTGATCGCGTAGCCGAACAGCACCAGCTGCATCACCGGGATGCCGACGATCATCGCGAGCGTGATGCGGTCGCGGCGCAGCTGCCGCAGCTCCTTGAGCATCACGGCCCACAGCCGGCGCCAGCTCACGGGGCATGCTCCGCGTGGGTTGCGGCCACGAACACGTCCTCGAGGTTCGGTTCGATGCCGGCCACCTCGCCCTGCACGCCCGCGTGCGCCAGCGCGTCGCGCAGCCGGCGTTCGACGCCGCCCGCATCGGGGCCGGCACCGGCGTCGGCCAGCACGCGCACGCTGTTGCCGATCTGGGCGACGCCGAGCACGCCGGCGGCCGCGCGCAAGGCTTCGTGCGCCTGCCGCGGCTGCGCGGCGCGCACCTCGAAGGTGCGGCCCTGCAGCGCGCCCGTGAGCTCCGCCGGCGTGCCGCTGGCCACGAGCCTGCCGTGGTCGAGGATCGCGAGGCGATGGCAGCGCTCCGCCTCGTCCATGTAATGCGTGGACACGAGCAGCGTGGTGCCCGCGTCGGCGAGTTCGAACAACTTGTCCCAGAAGTCGCGGCGCGACTCCGGATCGACAGCGCTGGTCGGTTCGTCGAGAAAGGTGCCAAAAACACGAAAAA